>JAZDMM010000019.1:0-21129 GCA_043800965.1 Microcaldota archaeon
AGTCAGCGGTTGACTTGCTGGCATCCGGTTCTGTAACGGTTTCAATCAAGTGCGTTTCCTCATCGTGTTCTGGAACGCCTACGGTTACGCCGTCTGTTCCAACTGTGCGCCCGACTCAGCCCGCGGTTTCCCCGACTCCCCCGCCTGAGGAAGACGCGGCGTATCTTGCTGTCACTGTTTTAGACTCCAACAGCGAGTCGGTGGATGCGATTGTTTACGTTTACAACGCGTTCAGCGACTTGCTTATTTCAACAATTGAAGCGGATGACGGCAACGGGGTGTTAGGCACCGAGCTGACTGCGGGAACGCGCTTGTACTTCACCGCAGAGGCGGACGGTTACGCGCCTTTTGACGGCACTCAAGAGCCTGCTTTCGAAGTCGAGGAAGGATGGAATGCGTACACTATCCGCATGCAGCTCTTGAACGAGTCCAGTAATTATACTCAAAGCACGATTACGGTTTTAGACGAGAACGCAACCGGGTTACCGGACGCGCGCGTTGCGGTTTACGAACTCGGCAACTCGATTCCGCGTTGGAGGAACAAGCTCACGCGCGAAGACGGTTCGCTAACGGTTGACTTGCTTAAGGGAAAGCAATACCAGGCCTCGGGAGAGCACGCGGGTTATTTGACTGGTTACTCCGATGTTTTCAACGCGGGCAATTCCGTTAACGTTTCGCTGGTTAAGGTAACCGAGGAAAACACTGCTTCGTTGAATGCGAAAGTTGTTTGGGTTGAAGACGAGTCGGTTGCTTCCGGGGCAGACGTCGGCGTTTTCCAAAAGACTTCGGGAATGAATTTCCCGCTAGGGCAAGGCCGCACGAACTTGGATGGCGTATTCACTTTCTTTAACCTGCCGCGCAGCCAGGTGGTTTTAGTCAAGGCATCCAAGGATGCGCGGTTCGGGGAAGCGAGCATGATGCTCGTTAATGCGGAAAACAACTTGACTGTTGCACTTGGCTTCGGTTTTGCTAATGCAACGGTGTCGGCAAAGAATATTCGAACGGGTAATCCGGTTCCTGGAGTTTCATTCAAGGCGTTTTACGGCGGGCAAGAGCTTGACTCGTGCACGAGCAACGGCTGCGTGCTTGACTTTTACGCCGATGTCCCGGTTATGATTAAGGCGACGGCTCCCGGTTACCGCGACGGAGTGCGCGAAGTTAACGCGGACATAAGGGACGAGTTGAACGTTTCTTTTGAAATGGTTGCTACAGCGGATTTGGATGATTCGGAATTGGTTTTCGTTGGATTATTCACTCAAGCGGGTGTTGAAGCGGAGTACTTGCATCCCGGTAGCGTTTACGAAGCGCACTTTCAGCTGTTAACCGAGAGCGCGGATTACTCCGGCGCTTTCTTCAGCTTGTCGAATAGCAACGCGGCTTGGATTTCCGGCTTTGCTCCGCGCGCTGCCTTCGAGCTCGGTTCAACTTCCGGCTGCAGTCCCAAGGAAGTCGGGGAGGACGTGAAGCTTAACTCGCTCGAACTCAAGTTTTTCGATGGCGGTGGCGACGGGGATTACTACCTCAAGTTTAACATCACCGTTAACCCGGCGGTTGTTTTAGACCAGGCAACGAACCAGCTCAAGCTGGATTTGAATTACTCGAGTTTCGTCGAGCGCGGGAACAGTGTTCTACGCAACCCGTACGACGATGGCTTGGCAATGGGCAAGCGGCCTGACGGCGAATACCAAGCGGGTTGCAGTGCGCGGCGTTACGGCGTTCCTTTAACCATTTCGAGCCAAGGCGTTTCCTGCAACGAATTCGGTTGCATGGCGCTACAGCTGGCTCAAGGAGGCGAGGGCCCGGTTGATTACGGATTGAATGCGGTATTATCTAAGGGTTTTGATGACGCGGGCAACTTGCTTTCCGACCCGCTCAAGGTTTTTTACACGGTCAAGCTGTTTCAGCCGTTGACTCAAGACGATTCCCAGCTTTCCTTTACGCTGGATTCCGGAATCTTTTCCGGCTCCAGCGTTTCCCTGCCTTTTTCATCTAATGGCTATTCTTATCCGGTTCCCGGTTCCGAGTGGGACCGCGCGTGCGGTTTCAAGGGAAAACAAAACCCGGGCTTCAGCGCTTACTCGGTTTCGTTGAACGGAGAGTCTGATGCAGAACTTGACTTGAGCCCGTTGACTTCATGCCTCGCTTACTCGCCGCCGTCAATAGAAAAGCCGTTGTCGTTCTTCGGCGCTTTATCGGGCTCGGTTTCGAAGGAAACAACGGAAAAGTCGGTTGTCGAGAGCGGGTTTTATTCCGGCACTCAATCGGTTGCGCACGATTCATGGTTCACTGTTTCAGAAGGCCCTGTTTCGGTTACGCAATGGGCTGCGGTTAGCGTGAACATGCAGCAGGCGCAAGGAACGAAAACCGTTAAAGTAACGGATTCGGAACTGAAAGAACGTTTTGAATCAGGCGAACCAGGGTTCACGGTTTTAACGCAGTGCATTGATGAAGGCGGCGAGAGCGTTGCTTGCGGTGACTTGAACGTTAACGTCGTAATTAACGTGCGGCAAGGCAGCGCAGGGCAGCAGCCTTCGCTTGTTTTGAATTACGACAAAACGGTTTTGAACGCGAAGCAAGTATTATACCGCTTGGTCAAGCCGGGAGAGGACGCGCCTAATTACGCGCCGTTAAGCTTGTCTTCGTTCTCTTCATCGAACGGGTTATCCGGCAAATTGCCTGACGCGGTTTCCAAAAACGATAAAATCGAAATCGTTGTCTTGTTTGATTCGGTTCAAGACGGCTGGAGCAATCCGTTCGAACTCGTTTTCAAAAACGGCGGGGACACTTCTTTTGAAACGAGCGTGCTGGTTTACTCCGAGTCTTCATTCCAGCCGCCGTCGCCAGAGCCGTTGGGCCCAACCGATGACTGCGGCGGCGTCGTGATTCTGGCTTACACTCCGCAATACGGATTGACTTCATCTTGCACAGCTCTTACTTTATTTGCAAGCCCGGTTTTCCCGGCTGACGCTGTTCCATTGGTTATAAATTCCGAAGGCGCTAGCATTTCGCCAAAAACCGGCTACTCGCCTTGCTTTAAGATAGACACGAATACGGGCTGGCTCAAGTACAATGCTGACGACTGTCCCGACGCTTACCGCTTGCTTGGAAACGAGCTTCCGGGATTACAGCAAACGATTACGTTCGGCGTGCTGGGTGCGGATCCGGATGACCCGATGAATTCTGTTGACCTTGAGGTTACTGTCCAGCCATTGACTTTTGATTTGCAATTGTTCAGCAAGGTTGCAGACGTTGGACCGGTTAATCCGCCGAGCCAAATATGGCGCGTTGCGAACTTGAACCAGTTGAGCGGCGTCCGCGGCTTTTCACTAGGCGTGTCTTACCCGGAGTTGTCTTTCAACGGTCCGGGAGTCCGAGTATTCGACTTGGTTAAAAGCGGTTCTTTTGTTGCTTCCGAGAGAGCAGGCGACGATTTCCTAGAGTTGAATGCGCTTGACTTGAACTCGGTTTCTTCAGCGCGCACCGTTACGGCTCAAAATTCTTTCCAAACTTTCAAGGAAATAATCCAGAAAGCAGAGAATCTCGCGAAGCAAACCGTGTTCCGCCGCTCGTTCGACCAAACGCTTTGGTGCCAGCGCTGCCCTGCCGGAGCCCAAGGCTGCGTTGAAGACACTGACGGCGTTTCATGGGAATGCCGCTCGTCCAAGGGCGCGTGGAAGAAATACGATTACACGGAATATTCTCTTCCCGAATCTTGCTCGAAGCCGTGCCTTGATTTCACGGATTTCGCAAGCACTTACGCCGGCGACTCGCAAGACATTTGCGCCGAGCGCGGCAAGCCGAACGGCTGGACTTACGATTCACGCTGTGTTCAATCGGGTAATTCACAGTACGGCACCGCTGACTTGACTTACGCCGAATACACCGAGGACGAGACGCCGCCAAAGGCGTTTGTTTGCGGCTTAGTGAACGGTGAAACGCAGTATCTGGAGTGCGTTACCCAAATGGACGAGGGTTACGCCGGCGTAGACTGCATTTACGACTGCGATTCATGGGCTGGTGAACCGAATTGCGAAATCGGCTGTGAGTGTTCAGACCCGAGCAACCCCTTCACTTGCTTCAGGGATGTTCCGGTTCAACAGCTGGAGGAAGTTTGGGATACCGTCACTGGCGATGACGCAGGTTTGGTTGAAAAAACCATGTCCGGCGCAGTTTCTCCGGAAGCGCGGCAGCATTACGGCAACGGCGTTTACCCCTTCGACTCGTTTGAACACGGCAGTGAGCCGTTCGTTTATTACGATGTGATTTACATTCCGCGGGCTTTTGCCGGGACCAATGCTTCTACGGTTAATACCTTCTTGACTAATCTGGGCGTTAACTACCAGCCTATTTTGAACGAGGAAACATGCGGTGACTTTCAAGGCTATTTCCTTTTCGAGGCCTCTTCATCTAACGGGGTTTCATGGCACTACTCACTGGCTCCGTTGATTCTCGAGAGCAAGAGCCAGCAATCAGCTCTCAACAAGTGCACCAAAGCTGCCGAAGCGAGCAAGTTTAGCGAACAGCCCTTGTGCGGCTTGGTTTACTCGGATAACTCCATGGACTATGGGCAGTGCGTGAATTCGTTCAACGTGGTTTTCGATGACGATTCGGTTAGCGGGATTGAAGACAGGTTCAGTAATGCTAACCTTAAGTTCCTTTTCGAGCCGCAGCAGCCCGACTTGCGGGAGGGCAGCTTTATCGGTTTCGGTTCACTCGGCCCGTCGATGTCTCTCGTTAACTGGTTCCCGCCTTTCAACAAGCCGGGTAATTACATTATCGCTAATCCGGAAGGAATGATCGTTTCCTACGACGGCTTTTACCTGGCTGAAGACGACGGAAAAACCGGCGGGTTTTTAGGTACGGGGTTGTGGAGTAAAACTAAGAAAATCCAGAGGCATCACTTCCTGTTCTGGAACCCGTTAGGCGAGGCGGTTAACGTTGTTCCGTTGATATGCGATTGCAAGTGCAGTGACTTCAGTGGCTGGGGCCGGACTCCGGACAACGAACCGGGCTTCAAGACGTGCATAACGCCGTTTAACCCGCAGCATTCTTGGTTTACGTCCTTCTGTTTTAACGGCTTCAAAGCCAAGAACGTCGACTCGTCGGCGAATGGGTGTTGAACAGAAACGCTTTTTAGACGGTTGGTAGTATTCTTTTTGTTTCCACCAGAGAATTGAATTGAAATGGATTTGCTTAATCTCGTTGTTAAGCCGACTTGGCGCGAGTTCCTAATGGATTTGATTCAAACCGAGCAAATGGACCCGTGGGACATTGACTTGATTAAAGTCGCCGACGCTTACCTCTACAAAGTACGGGAAATGCAGGGAATGGACTTGCGCATTCCCGCGAACGTGATTCTCGCGAGCGCTTTGCTGCTGCGCTTCAAGGCAGACGCATTGAATTTCGACGAGCCGCAGGAAGAAGAGTACGTAGAACGCCAGCTCGTGCAGGAACAACTGCCTGAACTCGTTTTCAAGTTAAACAAGCCGCGCTCGCGCCGCGTTACGCTAAGTGAATTGATTACCGCGGTAGAGCAAGTTATGAAGCAAGGCAAGCGCAAGCGCTCTTTTCACGCGGTTCTCGAGCCGTTGGAATTCACTTTACCCGAGCACGACATTGAAGAAAAGATGAAGAAAGTGATGGATACTGCGCACGCGCGCAAGGATTCCGAGGGCTTGCTTTTGTTTTCCGACTTGCTTGAAGAGAAAACGGTGTTGGAAACGGTTACCACGCTGCTACCGCTGCTTCACTTGGTTCAAGAGGAAAAGCTGATGGCGTGGCAAGACGAGTTCTTTGGCGACATCTTCATTAAAGTACTGCCGGAACAGCAGCCCGTGCTTGAAGCGGCTGTTGGAAAAAATAAGGTTTAACGAATTGAATCGATTTGCGTGGGCAAATTTGAGATGCTAGGCATAGGCTTACTCGATTAGGAACTCTCGGGTTTTACCCTGCAAGTAACTCGGTTGCTCCCTTAAGACGCATAAAAAGGATTCCCTCTCTTTTAACCTTGGAACGAAAAACAGTTAATTAATCTCTGCGAGCTCTTCTGAATAAATCCAAGAGACTTGACCGCCTTGGTTTTTGTAGTCTTTCTGATTCGTAACTGCCTTTTAATGCAACGGCGCCGGGAATGTCTTCTGTAAGCTTGAAGTCTATTGCCTGCTCCCTAATTTTTACAAACGTCTCTAATACGTTTGGATCCCCTTTCATAGACTTTCCGGAAGCAACGTTTAATTTAATCGCTTCTAGCTCGGTTATGTATTTCTTGCATTGGCCAATTCTTATTGCACTGGCCATTGGCCTTTCTTTTTCTTTTTTAAATGCAGCGATGAGCTGTGTTACCGCACTTAGTTCAAAATCTATAACATCGGCCATAAACCCACCTCATTTTTTCTTTTCGGGTATGGGCGGCTGGGTTATTGCTCCAGCGAACTTCGAGAACGTGGGCCTGACGTGAATTTTCTTTTTCGCGTTGCCTTGCACTGCCAGCACTCCTTGGCCTCCCACGAACTCCAAGTGCAGCGTTGGTTCAGCAGGCAAGTCCATTTCCGAAGACGATTGAAACGCAAGGTTGATTCCTTCCCCTGCTTGCGAAAGCGTTGCCTCGTCTAGTTTGCCCGCGTCTTCCTCGAAAGCCACGAGCAAGCTGTTTTCAACAGGCGCTTTATCCAATTGCTTCATTAGGAAAAGTATTGCGAGCTGGCGGAGTTTCGCGTCGACTCCGCTGAAGTCAAAGTAATGCACTTTCCCGGTTCCCTCGTTCCACGGAGCAGACAGTTCCTTGGGGTTGTCTTTGTTGAACGCGCCGGGGTATGCCTGTTGAAGCACGCGCAGTGCGCGCATTGCTTTCAATACGGAGTGCTGGGTTATTTGTTTCGATTCCTCGAGCTTGCCGAGTTTTTCAATCAAGTCCTCGAGCGAGTGCGAGTTTGCGAAAACCGGTTTCAGCGGCAGGCTCGACTCGTCATCCAAGCCCATTATCTTAACGAAAGCGCCGTGAGTAACGAAGCCCAAGTCAATGAAAAAAGACGAGCCCAGGACCATGTTGTTGAGCGTGAAACCGCGCGGGTTGTTCGGTAGCATGAACGAAGCGTAATCCGGTTTTTCCGCGTTGGCTAGGGAAAGGCCTGAAAGCGCTTTACTCGAGTCGAAAACGAAAACCGGCTTGTTCAGCAAAAGACAGCCTTCGCATAATACCTGCAGCGCTTGAATGCGCTGCTGCCGCGTGCCGGCGACTACCAGCGAGTTTTTGGTTGCGCTAGTCGGGATTTCCACTTGCTCCTTGTTCGAGTCTATGCCGAGCATTATTTCGGTCAAGGCAGCTCTTTTCGCAAGGCCTTCTGCGCTCGGCGAGCCGAGAGTGAATATCATGAACGGGTCCCCCAGCAATGCTTCTTCTGCCGCCGGGTCTTCTGTTCGCACCAAATCGGTTATTTTCACTCCGAAAACGCTTCCCGCGTCTTTGGTTATCTTGGATACTGACTCTAGCTCGTTGTGCTGCGCCCTTATTGCCGCGAACAGTTCTTTTTGCGAGTAGGGAACGAACGCGGGCTGCGCGTCGACGAGCAGGAAGCTTTTCTTTTCTCCGCCGATGATCTTGGTGATGGACGTAACGTCCCGTTTCTGGCTTTGAATTATCTTATCGGCATTGCCTTCGACTACGAACGGCTTTTTCATTATCGACAAGATGCCCTTGACCTTATCGCCTTCCTTGTCGAACAAGACGGCTAGCAGGATTTTTTCCTCGTTCAAATAAAGCGTGAGCGGCTTCTCATCCCATTTTACCGAAGCTAATTTCTGCCACGGCCCAAAGGGCATCTGGGGTTCCATGTCTTTTATTACGCCGACTTGTTTTTTAAAGCGATTGCAATAACTTAAAAACTCGTTTGCGGTAATGGAGAACATGGCTGAGATAAAGCAGGTAATAAAAAACATGCTTGATAAAGGCATGTCGCGCGAGGAAGTGATTGATAATTTGCGCGAGCTGGGCTTCGAGAACGCGGAACAGATTTTCGATAAGAACGCGCCGGTGCAAGCCAAGCCGGTTTTAAAAGAGTCGCGGCCAGTAGGGTTGTTCGGCGGCTCAAAGGAAGAGTCGTCAGGCGAGGACGAGTCGGAGGGAACCGACTTGTTCGGCGGCGTTGACGAGGAAGAAAAAGAGAAGGCGCCGGAATTGCCGCAGGAAGAGGAAGAGCTGCTTCCGGACGAAGAGGAGGCGCCGAAGCTTGATGAAGACGCTGGCCCATTGATGACGAGCATTGACGTTGACGGCTCGGAAAAACAGGTTGATATCCGTAAGAGGCAGACGGTGAAGACCGCGGCTGACGAAGGCGCGGCGTTAATGACTCAAATGCCGGAAACGCGCTTATCGGATACGGATTCGGTTGAAGCCAAGCTCGACGAGACTATTGCCTTGCTTAAGGCATTGCAGGAAATCAACAAGCGCATAGTTGATTCCGAGCGCAAGATCCTGCTTCGGCTCGAGAAATAACGGCTAACCCAACCTTTAAAAAGGAATTTTGTCACTATTTTTAAGTAGAAACAAGTAAGAGGATGGACTGCCGTAATGGCTCAAGACGTTGTCACCGTATTGATGGGATTCATAGTGCTAGCCTTGCTTCTTCAAGGCGCTTACGGGCTCACGGTAGTTGACTTTGTTTCAGGCGTTTTCTCTTGGTTCAGCCCCGCTAACTGGGGTGATTTCTTTCACAACTCGGTTTCAACCGGCGGTTTAGGCGGGTTTATCTGGGTTGCTTTAGTGTTTGTGGGATTCATTTGGCTTCTTCAATACTCGTTTTTCGATATATTAGGCGGAATGGATGGCTTGATGATGGTTTTAGTCTTCCTGCTCTTCCTCTTGCTCGTGATATAGCCTTTACTTTTTCTTGATTTCTTTCTTTAGTTCTTCTTTTGCTTTTTCAATAGCTTCAGCCGTTTCCTTAGACGTTTTAGCGGCTTGCTCGCTCGCGTGGCTCCGGGCTTCCGTGTGCCTGCGCTCGTGCTCTTGCTCGGTAACCGCGCGGTTGACGGAATCGGTTATTATGTTTGCTACCGCGGTTTTAGCAGCTGCTCCGCCCCCGCCTTGATGCACTATTATAACCGGGGGCTGCGGTTGTGTTTCAGGCTCGTCTTCTTCATCTTCGTCTTGAGCGCCGGAGCTTGAAGAAGAAAAGAATAAGACGACGACGAGCAAGCCTAATGCGGTTAAGTAAAACCACTCTGCTTGCAGGTAAACGCCTACGGCGACCATTAGTATTACGAAGAGGATAGTGGTCGAGTCGTTTCTAATCAATAACCCCAGCTCACGGTTTCTTGAACCCGCGGAAAACCCATGCTATTGTGCGCCCGAATCCGTCGAGTATTTTCCCGATGTTTCCCGCGAAAGTTTCCCACGGGTCGTTCGCGCTCCAATCCGGCTTGACTTTAATCTTCATTTCGCTTGGAATGCTTTCGTTGCTGCCCGTGTGGATTACGACCGGCTGGTTCGTCTGCGCAGCTGCTTTTCTCGATGCCGGCGCAGAGCGGCTTGATGGAAGCAGTGCGTAAAGAATGGCGAGCGTCAAAATGATGAAAGCAAAGACTTCGGATCCGCCGGATGCGAAAAACCAGGCGAGCAAAAGCAATGCGAGCAGTATGATTACTTCCATGTCAGTTAACCCCCGTAGTACCCTTGCGGGCTCGGCTGGTCCGCTTCCTTTCGCGTGAGCACGAGCATTACCAGGAACAAGCCCCCGATTACGATCCACATGCCGTATTCCTCGAATTGGTTGCTCCTGAAAACGAACATGACGACCACGCTTATTACCGCGGCAATAAGCAGGTACTTGTTTTTAGATGAAATCAACAGCAAGGCGAACAAGCCCACCGCAATCCACGTCATGTTGCTCTTTACTGCGAGCAGCATCAGGATCGCGATGAACAGGAAGGTGTAATCCATTTGCTACCACTCCCACGGCTTGATGTTCGTGAATATTCCCGCGAGGAATAATATCGCGAACAGGAAATACCTGAACCACGGGTAAGGGATGACGAGTATGAAAATCACGATTATGGTTATCAACAGGCCCAGGAACGGCGATGAAACCAGCTTAGGGTGGAAAAAGTTGTACAGCAGGAAGAACAGGACCAGTACTATCACTAGGTCAAGCGCTTGCCCGAACTGAAACAAGAACAGCGGAAGCATAAGTTATTTCCGGCCTCCGCGCTTTTTAACGTTTTTTTTGCCGCCTTTTTGGGCCAGCAAGCCGATTGCGCGAATGGTTTCCTTCTCGACTTCCTTTCCGAACTTGTTGAGGTTAATCAGGTACTCGCCTTCGTAAATCAATCCCATGGCTACTATGCCGAAGAAAACACCTACCATGAACCAGTAAAACAGCTTGTCGGCCAGCAAAAACGAGGCTCCGCTCAACACTACCGGAAACGTGTACTTCCATGTCAGGTAGTCGTAAATGAAAAACATGGAGAGCGCGGCCAACAGAACTACTATCACGCGCCAGGTCAGGTTGTAGAACTGAAAACGCGTTTGGTGCGCGGTTTTGTAGTACCCCCATAATGCTTTTACCCTTTGCTTAACCATGACATCACCCTTATTTCTTCCAGAAAAACAACAACGGCCAAACCATTGGGAACAGGAACAGCACTCCCGAAGCGATCGTGACCCAGAAAATCATGGTGAACGAGCCGATTAACGGGTGCTCCCAAACCATGTAATAAACGAGTATTCCGCCGATTACCAACGCAAGCACTGGAGAGAACGCCAGGTGCTCGCGCGCCCACGAATACCACCACCAGCCGACTATCAATAGCCAAATCCACCAAAGCGAGCTGATCCAAAACCAAATATCCATTTTCTCAACCCATCAACATTCTTTCGCGCGAACCCACATCCACCCCGAGCTGAGAGCCGAACTGGGATTGCTGAAGCGCGTGCATTTCATTTTCCGAAAGGGCTTCGCCGGCAGCCGCTTTCTGCTGAATCGCTTGAAGCTGGTGCGGGTCCTCGATTTTCTGGTACTTGCCGTAAAAGTGATAGCCGAGCAGGGGCAGGAGGCCGAATTGCAGCACCATTTGCAGCTGAGTGCCGAAGATGACGAACGCGAAGAATAAAATGATCAGAACTGTCGTGGAAATGGAGTGAAACAACACGAAGTACGACGCGATTATCGCGGTTAAGCCGAACAAGAGCTGGGCTTCCCTGAACGTTATGTAAAGCCAGAAGAGTATGTAAGAAAAAACGATTACGCGAATAACGAAACCCATGTCGTTCAGCGTATCGGTGATGAAGAAAACGGACGCGGGCAAGAGCATGAAGTCATTACTCTGGCTTGTTTAAAAAACGTTTCAGAAGTACGGGCGAATGAAAATAAGCAAGCCGAGCAGCAAAAGGCCAATGAGAAAGTACTTGATCGCCTCGCGCCAGTAATCCCCGAGCGAGCCCCTGCCTTGATAGTCCTCTAGAGTGCCGTGCGCGAGCGTTGTCGCCGCAAGGCACGCGAACAATTGCGGAACTATGAATACCAGGTCGTAAACCGGCATTGTCTTGAGTGAGAACATGGAGCCATACTTCAAGCCCTCTATTCCCAAGGCAATCGGCGCCGCGACCCCGAACAAGAGCGCGCTGACTATGGTAACGAACAAAAACGCGTTCAACAGGCTCCAAAGCTCGCCGGTCTCGTAATGATACGGCGGGATTATCTGCAAAGCGGGGCCCGTGGTTGTTTCGTTGTGAACGTAAACCCCTGCAAAGGCAACCGCGAAAACAACCAAGCTGAATATCGCGAGAGTCCTCAAATCAAGTACACCTGCAAATGCGGTTCGCCGCCTATTGTCAAAACATTGCCTTCATCGATTTCGAACGCCTTTCTGGCAGCGGCCAATGCTTTTTTTCCAACGATGTTCACGTTCCCCGCGCTTTTAATCAATTGCACGGCTTCGGCCTCCGACACTTCGGCACCGGAATAAAAAGAAGCGTACGTTTTCAAGTCGAGAACGCAGTCTCCGGTTTCAAGCACTTTGTTAATCAGCCGCTTGTCGCAGACCGCAACAACAGTAATCGTTTTCCCGTTTTCGTCAGTCCGCGAATGCACTTTAGCCAGCAAGCCCATCAACAACCTTAATTAATCGCACTCGATATAAAAAACCTCATGCTGGCGAAAAAGGCCTTTGCGAAAACCAACTTGTTTCTAGACGTTATCCGCAAAAGGGGGGACGGCTACCACGACGTGCTCACGGTCTTCCAACAACTCGCGCTCGCAGACGACGTTCAGCTGAACAAGACGGAAACGCCGGGCGAACTCTATCTGTCGTGTTCTGACCCAGAGCTGGACTGCGGCGACAAGAATCTGGTTTCCAAAGCAGTTAAGCTGATTCGAGAGAATACCGGTAACGATACGGGTTTGCGCATCGATATCCGCAAAAGAATTCCCTTGGCCGGCGGCCTAGCTGGCGGGAGTGCCGACGCCGGCGCAACGCTCACGGGCTTGAACGAACTCCTCGGCCTAAGGCTTTCGCAAGACCAGCTAGTGAAACTCGCTGTCAAGCTCGGCGCCGACGTTGCGTTTTGCGTAATCGGCGGCACTTGCGTTGGCGAGGGAATAGGCGAAAAACTCGCGCGCATTAAATCGCCTTCTTCAAAGCCGGTTGTGGTTGTTGACCCGCAGCTGAAAATGCCGGAAAAGAAAACGCTTTGGGCTTACCAGAATCTCCCGTTGTCTTCGCTGCCGCATCCTTCTGTCGAACCCATGAAAAACGCGCTGCGGCAAAACGACTGGACTTCCGTTTGCGCTTCTTTCTATAACTGCTTCGAGGAAGTAACGCCGAAACACTATCCGGTAGTTAACGAGATTAAAGACGCGCTGCTTGCAGCCGGGGCAACAGGCGCGTTAATGAACGGTTCCGGCCCTACCGTGTTCGGCGTGTTCGATTCGCCGCGGGCAGCCGAGCGGGGGCAGTCCGCGTTAAGCGAGTCGTTTTCAACTGCGCGCGTGGTTTTGACGGCGACGCTATAACCATTTCCGTGAACGCGCTCGTAATGAACGCGTCTGCGAACGTTTTCATCCACGACACCAGCGCCAGTAAAATAAATCCGCCGACAATCGCTTCTATTAAAACAAGAGGCTGCAACAGCACTGAAGCAAGCACGATCAACGCGCCTATTACCGCTAATATGAGTAATACGACCCCGAAGCCGATTTCAACTGCAATCAAAACCAGCATAATCAATAGCAATCCCAGGAAATTCTTGTTCGCCAATTCGCCTATTGCCTCGAGGGTTTCGCCGAATCCTTTTTCGGAAACCATTGCGAATTGATAGAAGAACAACGTTAACGCGGCAACAGCCAATGAAAAAACAAGCATCAACAGAAACCATAAGCCGGGGAAATCCTGAAACACTCCGGCAACCGCGCTTGCAAGCAAGCCGAGAAAGAAAGTTACCGCAAACAATCCGAACAAGCGCAGTTTATGTTGTCTTGCGAGTTTAAACGCGCTTGAAAAACCGAATTCGTTTTTCGTGAAAAAGTCGAACGAACATCTCACAACCGCGGCTTTCACCAGCACATTAACCAAGACCCATACGACGCCCAGTATGAACAAAACAAGCAGAAACCCGATTAGTCCCGCAACCATTCCCATTGCATTAGCCAAAGCCGCGGGGTTTTCCGCAATTGCCTTGATGCTGGCGCCAAACGCAAGCACTCCCAGTAATACGATTAAGCCGAAGAAAAACAGCGAGAACAAGTAAAACCAGAAGTAAATCCCGAATGCCTTCGGCTTTTTCGCGAAACTCCACGCTCTACCCAAATGATAAGTATACTCCATGGCAATTACCTCCAATTACGCGGCGTGTTTTGCTTGTGCTTGTTGCACGCTGTGCTTTAAGCGCAGTACGCGGAACGAGTTTTTAACCGGTTCCTTTTTGCGGGTCAATACTTTAAGCGCCTTGCTGTTAAACGCAGTCGGTCTAACCGAGAGCCCGGTAGGCTCGCGCGCTGGCAAGCGGAATCCCCCGCCGCGCTCGTTTCGGAAGTTCTTGAGCCCCGCTCGCGCGGCAATCATGACTTCCTTATTGTCGCGAATGCCGAACGCCTCGCGCCTTAGGAACAAGCCCGCGCCCGGGATGAATTTGGTAAAGAAGTAGCCGATAGTAGGAATAGGCTTTGACATAAAGCTCCTGCCGAGTGTCTTAGCCTCGTTGCTAACCTCGCTGAAAAGGCTGCGCGCAACGCCGGGTTTCCTTTCTTCCATGATAGTAATTTGAAAAAATCGGAATATAAACGTGTTCAAAGCGCGTTTTTCACCGTGCGTTTCGGTTGTTTTTTGTTTTAAGAAAATTCGTTTTGGTTTTTGTTTTTTCGGTGCGAATCGTTTTTTGGAAATCGTTTTTTTCGGGGCGTTTCGCGTTTTTGTTTTTTACCTCTGTAAAAAATATTTTTTTTCAAAAAAAAGTTTTTCTGAAAACAAAATGTTTTTAAACGAATGAACAGTAACGAATTCGAAATAAAATATTTTTTTAGTTTCACGGGGGTGACAATGTTGGAGATGAAGAAGGCGACGAAGAAAAGGAAGACCGCAAAGAAGAAATCCACTAAGAAGAAAAAGAAGAAGCGTTAACGTTTCTTCTTTGATGTGTTTTTGTTTGCTCCCGTTATTTTTTATTTATTTTTTATTTATCGGTGCGGCATGAAAAAAACAAGAAAACGCGTGAAGAAAAAAGGCGTAAGATTGGTTAAGAGAAAAAAGACCGTGAAAAAGCCCGTCGTGTCCAGGCGAAGGAAATCTATTTTTGACATGCCGTTGCCCAAATCAACCGACTGGAAGCACGATTGGGACGACGACGGCGCGGATTTCGACGACGAGTCCTGACGGGGTTTTCTGTTGGCTCTCAATTTTTCCAATATTTCGTCCATTGAAGGAATATTGTTGTGGCTTATCCTGATTCCGGCCGCGCTGCTGTTTCTCTTGCTTTACTTCTTCGGCTAACTGTTTCCCTGTAGCGCGAACATGCTTTTGACTTCTTCTTCGGTAGTGGCTTGCTTTACCGACTTGTCTTCGCGCACTTGAATGAACCGCGGGAACCTTAGCGCCAAGCCTTCCTTGTTTTCGCGCGCGCACGCGTGCACCGGGCTGCGCGTGATTTCGTCCGCAACAACTTCAACAACGATTTTCGGCTTTACCCAGACATCCGCGTCCAACAACGATTCAACGTTATCCGGTTTTTTCGGGACCGCGTCTTTGCCGAGCGTTTTCTCAAACCATTTCATTTGCTCTTCGCTGAATCCGGTTCCGAGCTTTGCAACGCTCTTGAACTTATTGTGCTTGTCGTCGAATACAGCGGTAAGCAATCCGCCGAAACCGAATTTCGTCCTCTTGCCTTTGCCGAGGTAGAAGCCGATTACCGCGAGGTCGAACGAGTCCGTGATTTTTTCGCTATAGCTCTTCTTGAGCTTTATCCACGCGAATTTCCTCGCGCCCGCAACATACGGCGCCGTTAATTCCTTTGCAATGATTCCTTCGAGGCCGGCTGCAACGCTTTTCCGGAAAAACGATTCCAGCTCTGCCGCGCTCTTCGCGGTTTTCATTTCCGCGAGTTCGATTGTTTTTCCCTTCTTAACCAGCGACTCCAGCTTTTTTCTCCTCTCGGAATACGGCTCGTGAGTGTAATCCTTTCCTTCAGCCAGCAAGAGCTCGTAAGCGAATAATTTCAGCGGCATTTCCCTGGCTTTTTCCGCAACCCCGTGCTTTCTCTTTCGCTGGATTGTTTTTTGGAACGGCAGGAATTTCTTTTTCTTTTCATCGAACGCTATTGCTTCGCCTTCGAAAATCGCTTCGCTTGCCTTGAAATTGTTTCGGACGGCTTCCACTATTTCCGGAAACATGTGAGTCATTTTTTCCTGCTTGCGCGAAAAAATCTCGACGTCGTTTCCCTTTTTGTGAATCTGCACTCGGAAGCCGTCGTATTTTCCTTCGACCGCGCATTCGCCGAGCTTTTCGAATATATCTTTAGCCGAGTTCAATCGCTCGGCTAGTGCCGGGCGAATCGGGTTCATTGCCTTGGGCTTTGCTTTTTTCAGCGCGCCCTCGCCTTCGTTAACCAGGAGTTCGCACGCGGCGCCCAAGTCGCTAGTCAAATTGTACGCGCGCTCGAGTTCCTCGCGCAAGCTCTTGTCCCCGCGCTTCATGACGCTGAACGCGTCTATTATAGTTGCTTCGCCTGCGCCCAGGCGCATGGTTCCGGTCACGAAGCGCGCTATTACCTTTGCTTCCCCGGGCGTTGCATTGCCGAGCAAGTCCGCGAGCAATTTTATTTTTTGGTCTTGGCTCCCCGAGCCGGAGGACGTTGCGAGCTTGTATAGGTTGCCGTAAACTTTTTCAACTGTTAATTTTTCCGAGGCAAGAGTATGCTGGTGTTTTTTTTCAAGAGCGTCTTTCGCCGTTATTCCCAAGTCCCCCGTTTTTTTGTACGACTCGGAGATTTCCTTGATTGTTTTTCCTGACGCAAGCGCGATTGCCTGCTCAGCCAGCTTGTCTCCAATTCCTAACTCGATTCCGGTGAATTCCGGAAGTAATTGGCCTTGGCACAAGTAAACGACTTTCTTGATTTCGCTTTTCGGCGTTTCCTTGAACAGCTTCGCCAAATCATCGGTCATTTCAAGGCGCTTGCTGGTGGACTCCATTTTCTCGAATACGTCGACGAGCGCTGAAAAGTGCATTCTAGAATTAGAACTCAGTGCTTGGTTTAAATTCTTTTTATTTCGAAGCCTTTGACTCGGCTTTTTCCTTATCCCATAATTCGATGTCGCGTCGTATAAGTTCGCGAATGAATTCCTGCACGCTCGAAAACTTTCTGTTTTCGGTTGCATGGTCCTTCAACGACCAAGCAATGGGAATAGTGACCAAAAAAGATTCGGAATCAGCAGCCAATTAAAACACCTTTTGTTAGCTACCATGAAAACGGACAGATATTTAAATATATCGCAGTATATAAACAACCTGAGTTCCACTATTTTCAGGCCTCGCAAATAGATTTTTTCATATTTTTTCATAGAAACCTTTTTATATTTAAATGGTTTGATTTTTGCACAGAATCCAAGAGGGGCGATTTGACAATGGAGAGTATAATCAATTCAGCAGTGAACAGTTCCAGAAACACCGAGCAAGTGCACGGCAGGGATGATTTCGAGGAAATCAAGATTGCCGTCATCGGAGTAGGCGGCAGCGGCAACAACACCGTCAACCGCTTGCAGCGCTTGAACGTGAAAGGCGCGGATTTGATCGGCGTTAACACGGATAGGCAGCACTTGTCCATTTTGGATCCCGCGATTAAGAAAGTTTTGATTGGAAAAAGCATTACCAAGGGCTTGGGCGCGGGCGGCTACCCGGAAGTCGGCCAAAAGTGCGCTGAAGTCGACAGGGAGACGTTGACTGCCTTGCTTTCCGGCGCTCACCTGGTTTTCGTTTGCGCGGGCATGGGCGGCGGCACCGGTACCGGAGCAGCTCCCGTGATTTCCGAAATCGCGAAAGAGCAGGGCGCGATCGTTGTAGCTATGGTCACTTACCCGTTCGCGTTGGAACGCGCTCGCGTTCAAAAGGCGGATGCTGGCCTTGACCGCTTGAGGGAAGTTGCGGACTCTGTTATTATCCTCGACAACAACCGCCTTGTGCAGATTGTGCCGAACTTGCCGATGAACCAGGCGTTCATGGTTGCTGACGAGATTCTCGCCAAGGCAATCGGCGGATTGGTTTTCACAATTACCCAGCCGAGTTTGGTTAACATTGACTTTGCCGACGTGCGCGCTATCATGGGCCACGGAGACGTGGGAATGATTGCGGTAGGCAGCGGCAAGGGCCCGGGCAAGGTTGAGGACGCGGTTCAAAGCGTTTTGAAGAACCGCTTGCTTGACGTTGACTTCGCAGGAGCCAAGGGCGCTATAATCCATATTGCGGGCGGAGCAGACTTGACTCTCGGCGATGCAATTGCCGCAGGCGAAGCAATTACGGAGCAGATGGACCCGAACGCTTCAGTGAAATGGGGCGCGAGGCTGATTCCGGATTACGACGGCAAGCTCGAGATTACCGCGATTGTTACGGGCGTTCACTCGCCGCACATAGTTGGCAGGGCTGCACAACAGAAGCAAGTGCAGAAATCCAAGCCAATCGGCTACGACATCGAGGTAGTAGGTTAATTTCCGTTTCAAAAGCGTTTTGAGAGCAGCGGTTTTGCGCTTTTTTTTCAAAACCGTAATCGAAAACCCACCGGAGTTGATGTAATTGGACAGTATTATCGCAGCAGCGATTAAAGGCAGTCCCCAGCCAATGGCTGCGGCTGCAAAGAAACCCATAGACTTTAAGGACGTTAAGATTACCGTAGTCGGCGTCGGGGGCGCGGGCTGTAATACTATAGCGCGAATGCATAAAATGGGTTTGCAGAGCGCGAACACGGTTGCCGTTAACACGGACAAGAGGCATTTGAGCATTATCGAAGCCGGCAGGCGCTTGTTGATTGGCGCGTCAATGACGCGCGGGCTCGGCGCTGGCGGTTTTCCGGAAGTTGGAGCGCGTTGCGCGGAACAATGCCGTGACAAGCTCGCTGAAGTTTTGGATGGTTCGGAACTCGTTTTCTTAACCGCGGGCATGGGCGGCGGCACAGGAACAGGTGCTGCCCCGATTATTGCGGAGGTTGCCAAGAAGCAAGGCGCAATAGTCGTAGCCATGGTTACTTACCCGTTCGCGTTGGAACGCGCGCGCTTGCAGAAAGCGGATTGGGGCCTGGAAAGGCTGCGCGAAGTGTGCGACACGGTTGTTATAATCGACAACAACAAGCTGGTTAGCTATGTCCCGAACTTGCCGATGAACCAGGCGTTCATGGTTGCAGACACGCTGATGGCTCGCTCTGTTAAGGGAATCAGCGACACGATTTCCCTGCCGTCGCTCGTTAACATTGATTTCGCTGACGTGCGCTCGATTCTCGGTAACGCGGGAGTTGCAATGATTAGCGTTGGCGAGGGTAAAGGCAATGGGAAAGTCAATGACGCTGTTGAAGGCGTTTTGAAGAATCCGCTGCTTGACGTTGAATACAACGGCGCTAAAGGCGCGTTGATTCACGTTGCAGGAGGCCCCCAGTTGACTCTCGGCGAAGTCACGAAGATTGGTGAGGGAATCACTGACGCGTTCGACCCGCATGCGAACGTGATTTGGGGCGCGCGCGTTGAGCCTGAACTCGGGGACAAGGTTCGCGTTACTTGTGTTGCAACCGGAGTTACTTCACCTCAGATTATCGGTTTGGAGCAACAGCAGAAACAAGCCCAAGTCGATACCATGGGAATCCGGGCAATACGGTTTTAAGAACGACGAAAACAAAGCCGGGGGGTTTTCCACCCCCTTTCCTTTTTCTTTTATGCGTTTAATGGGTCGCCAGGCTGGTGAATAGGAAAGTCGCCTAAAGTTCCTTCAATTTCGCCGGTTAATTCGTTTCCTTCCGCGTCAACTCCGAGCCCGCAACCGGGTGCGGTAAGCATGGTTTCACCATTCGGAGAAATTAGTTCCTGAGTCGCATCTTCGTCGAACGCTGCAACCACTTCCTGGAATGCGCCGTAAGCGCGCTGGTATTGAAGCATTTGCGAATACGCTTCGCCGAGCTCTCCAGCGGCCCAATTCATCGCAGTATCCTTCAAGAACCCTTTCAAGCTCGGGAACAACAACGGCGTGCAGTCACTGGCTATGCCTAAATGCAGTATGTAATACATCTGGTTGTCCCTTTGCCCGATTTGCATCCACGCTTCCTTAGGCGTGCAGCACGGCCCGAAGCTAGTGCAACGGAATGTAGTAAATTCCATTAACTGCACTTTAGCGCCGTCACCGGTTAACTCAAGTTCGGGAACGGGGATAAACACCAAATTCTTCGCTATAGTCCACGGGTCTCCCTCATCTGCTTCGCAAGCATACTTCAACGGGTAAACCGCAACGAAACTCGCTATTCCGATCTTCGGGCTCCGGTGTTCGTCAGTGGTTTGCGGAGCTGTAACCAGGTTTGCTTCATCGTCAGACTTGATTTCGTTGCCGTTGCCCCACAGGAAGTTGCACAAATCCGGCTTGTTGCCAGCGTTATTCAAGTTCAAGCTCAACTGCATTACTTCCGCGGCGTAATCCCATTTTTCACCGTCTTCGCTTGAAGCAGTTACCGCAACAACAGCCGGGTTTTCGTTACTGCACCCGCTTGGAATGCGCACAGTCAAGTCGTTCGCGCTCAATATTTCCTTCGCGCCTTCACCGACTTGCATTGGTACAACCATCTTGAATTCAGTCAAGCCGAGTGAAGCCGCCGGTTCGCCGTTGCCCCTGCGGAACAACGTGGCTTTAGCCATTTCCTTAGCGTCTTTCTTTAATGCGTTGAACGCGCCGCGGAAAGCACTCGGGTTGCACCACCCGTTCGCGCAACACCATTTCGTCGAGCACGAAATAACTGCGTCGCCTAATCCCGCGGCATTATTCAGCGGAGCAGAGTCAATTGCTTCGCCGTTGTAGCCGATTATGCGGTTGTATAGCCGTTGCGCCAATTGCGTTCCGTCTTCGACCATCGTTAGTGAATCGTCGTGCCAAGCAATTGCCTTAGTTTCCGCTTCACTCAAGCCAACGAGGTCGTTGAAGCCGGTTAATTCAATGACGCGCGCGCCAACTTGCTTTTCGCTAGTCAAGTAAATTATTTTAACGGAGTCATCGCCCGGGCTCAAGCGGCGCGGGTCAACAACGAACGATTCGTAGTTCGTTGTTTTCACTTTGATTGGCAACACTAAATTCTTGTTTGGCGCACAACCAATCACTAGTTCCCCGGTTATTTGCGCCGGGAGAGTGTTTCCGTTCACTTTAATCGGGCAATTGGTTCCGAAATCATTAGATTTGAAGTAAATCCTTCCTTTTACCTTGTCGAGCGTGAAGCAGTTCCTTGTTTCGCCGGTGAATTCGTGCGTAAGCGCGCATCCTTGAATCGAGCTTAAGTCAATCGGAACCGCGTCCCCAGGCAGTACCGAGTCTATTTGAAAAACGATTTCGGCAACGCTTGCTTTGACTTCCCCGTTTTCAACGCGGAACTCTGCCGTTGGAGTGAATGACGCGGTGAATTGGTTTGGCGGAACA
>JAZDMM010000049.1:0-2095 GCA_043800965.1 Microcaldota archaeon
GGATTCGATTCCAGCAGCGACTCGGCAATGGTTTTTTCTTTTTTCGCCAGCTTTTCGGGAACCTCGAGAATCGCAATGTCGCCAACCAAGTCAAAAGACGAAACCAGCTCTTCCTTCTGCTTGGAGCTCAACTTGCGCCCGACTATTTTCTTTAGCGGCTTCACTGTTTTACGGGTTTTTTCAAAAGCGCGGGAAACCACTGCCCCGTGCGTTGCCTTAACGCGCTTTTTCAACGGAAAGAAAACAAACCCTTTTTCGCGAACCGCCTTGAAGCCGCTCGCTAACGCTGTTCTAGCAAGGAGTTCCTGCCTCGCTTTTTCAGCTTGTTTTGCACGGACTTTTAAACAAAGCATACGCAATAAGTAAAACGCGCTAATAAAAAAGGTGAATGAAACGGACTGGATCGACGAATTCCTCGTAAAACCCATCACGCACCAGGGAGAGTACGCGCCGTACAACGTAGTCAATACGATTGTTTACGCGGTAATCGCGCTTGCCGCAGCATACCTGATTTATAGAGGGCTGAAAAAACTCGGAATCAAAATCGACGAGCGCTTTTTCAAAACCGTGCTTCCATTCGTTTTAATCGGCGGCCTCCTGCGCGTATTCGAAGACGCCGCTATTCTCCCGCGCACCGTTAACGTGCTCGGCTTCGAAATATTCCCGTTCGTAACACCCGGCATCTACATACTTACGTTCATCACGCTCGTCGCCTGTTTTGCTGCAGCCAAGGCGCGCTACAAACGCGATTGGATTCAAGGCGCGGGCAAAATCGGGGGCGTAGTTGCTTTTGTCCTAGCAATCGGCTTGTTGGCAACGCTCAAGATTGAAAATGCGCTGCCGGTGCTCGGAATTGTAGCACTCGCGTGTTTCGCTTCCGTCGCATTCAGGGTTTACCGGAAAAACAAAGCGGCTTTCGAGGAATACACAACCGTTTTTTCTCAAACGCTTGACGGCGCAGCCACGTTCATCGGCGTCTCATTCCTCGGCTACGGCGAACAGCACATAGTCGGGAACGCGATTTTCGATTATTTGGGCGGCCCTCTTGCTTTTTTGATAATCAAAATCGCTTTCGCGGCGTTGCTAGTGGAAGTAGTCAAGCGCGAGAAAGCGAAACCCGAGGAAAAAACGTTCATCTTGCTCCTAGTAACGATTTTCGGTCTTGCTCCCGGCATCCGCGACTTGACGCGAATGCTGTTCGGCGTTTAGAACTTGATTTTTCTTTTCCCCGCGGTCTTCTTGTCTTTAGCGAGCAAGCAAACGCGCGACTCCGGCTGCTCGTCAACGAAAACATAGCCGGATTCTGACGCAAGCTGTAACGCCTTTCCTTGACTTCGGCGTGTTCGGGCATGAAAATCAAGCCAAGGCGATCGCGGGACTTTCCTAGTGCCATGTACGCCTTGACTTCGATGAAATCCGGCTTGCCTTTCTCAATCAAATCCATGTAGCCTTGCAAGTTTGAGTCATTACAGCCCTTGACTAGCGTAATGCGGTAAGTGGTTCGCGTGTCAAGTTCCGGGAGTAACGCCAACGACTCGTTAAACTTGTTCCACCCGCTTGGCTTAAGCGGAATTATGACGCGCTTGAATGTTTTCTCGTCGGGTGCGGAAACGGAAACGTAAAGCTGAGTCGGCAGGCTTCCGGTTTCATCCAGCTTGCGGATCATTTCCGGATTGCCGCCGTTTGTTACGAGGAAAGTGGTGAGCTTGCGCGAGTGCGCTTCACCAATCAGTTCGGGAAGCAATGGATAAAGCGTGGGCTCGCCGTCGAGCGAAATCGCAACGTGCTTCGGGTCCTGCGCCTCCTTGAACTTGCGCGCATCGGCTTTTGTGTTGCCGCCGAAGCCGGTGAGCAAAGCACGCTGGCCTTGAATGCATTCGTCGAGCAAAACACTCGGCGCATCTACATCTCCCTCCCAATCGGGCCGGTGAATCGTGTTGTCGCGCCAGCAGAAAACGCACGCGTGGTTGCAGAACGGAACGCACGGAGTCATTTGCATGCACTGGTGGCAGTTGATTCCATAAAACTTCTGCTTGTAGCAAACTCCTTCACCGAGAATCGAGCGCTTGGTCCACAAGCAAATCTTTACAGCCGC
>JAZDMM010000053.1:0-5924 GCA_043800965.1 Microcaldota archaeon
TTGAAAACCGAGCCGATTACCACGCAAGTATTTTTCCCCAGCGGCTCGGGCCAAGCGAACATTGACGAAGACGTGTTGACTTGCGAAACCGCTTTCGATTGTTTTGACGCAGTAGCGGAACTCAGCTGCGACTGGTATCCGGCAGCAGGCGCTTTGGGTTGCGAGGAAACCGAGCAAACGTGCTTGATTAATTCGATCAACGGCGTTGCGCCAAGCGGATTCAACGAGTACTGGCAGTTCGAAGTAAACGGAGTCATGGCTGAAACCGGGGTAAGCTGTTTCAGGCCCGCGCCCGGAGACGTGCTGTCAATTAGAATAGCCGAGTTCGACTGGGGCGACTTTTCCTAGAGAATGAAGAACGACAATAACGCCACGAAAGTCAGAAACAGCGCGCCCCACGCGAGCGTGTTCCACTGCATTACCTTGTTTCCGTCTAGCGGCCCGAACGGGAGCAAGTTGAACGCGCCTAAGAATGAATTCACGTAAGCACCGAACCAACCGATGTCAGCTAAAAACGAGGGCTTTGGAGAGAAAATCCACATCAGTAAAAACAAGACAACTAACATGAAGTTCACGAACGGGCCAGCGAACGCTATTTTCCCGTTTTGCTCGCGCGTAACGTGGCGGCCGAATATATACACTGCGCCGGGAGCAGCGAAAACGAATCCCGCGAAAACTGCGAGAAACAAAGCAATGAACAAGCCCGTGGTCCACGCACGGTATTCCGCTTGGCAGCCGTATTTAATCGCCACGTACTTGTGGCCTAGCTCGTGAAAAACAAACCCTACGCCGACCGTAAGCAGAATTAAAACGAACGAACCCGGGTCAAACACGCCTTCGCCGCCTATTGAAACCCCGCTCATAACAAAAGAGAACGCTAGGGAAATCGTGACTACCGACACTAAAATGTGGAGTAACTCTTCTTTGCTTAATTTCATTGGATTCTCACCGGCCTTGCTTGAGGCACTTCAGTCTCGGTCAATTGAATTCGCGCGGGCGTGAGCGTGCCGGCGTAATCGAGAATTATTCCTTCGCCGTGCAAGCCGTTGCCGAGCCGCACGCGAATCTTGCCTCCTTTCCTGCCAGCCTGTAAAGAGGTAACCAACGATGCGTTAATGAACGAGAAGTTCAGCCCCTGCTGGTTCAAGTCTTGTTTCATGAACGTAATCAACTGGTCGCCTGGTTTTACCCCGCGCAGCCACGGGTAAACGAATCCGGACGCGAGCGACAAGCCAACCGCTATTGCCACGAGCTTCCACGCCTCGCTTAAAAGCGAGCCTTGCCAGCCGAGCGATTGCTCGATGAATCCCGACAACCCGAATAAAACCAATGCAAGCGAGCAGAACAGTATGAACGCCTTGCCCGTAATCCTCAAATTCATTTTTTGTACCTCGTTAACTGTACGCCGCGTCCTCGCGCGCAATCGCCTTTAGCAAAGTCGGCCTCACCGCAGTAAGCGCGTGAGCAAAATGCTTCGCCGTAACCTGCTTGATCTCCAAGTCCTCGCGCAAAGCAGTCATGCCAGCTTCCCTAGCCAACGCTTCCAAATCCGCTCCGCTGTAACCGTCGGTTTGCTTCGCCAGCTCTTTCAAGTCAACGTCTTTAGCCAACGGCATTCCGGCAGTGTGAACTTTCAGAATCGCAAGCCTCGAGCTCTCGTCAGGCTCGGGCACGCGCACCAGCTTATCGAAACGCCCCGGCCTCAACAGCGCCGGGTCGATTATGTCCGCGCGATTCGTAGCACCTATGACCACGATGTCCTTCAAATTCTGGAGCCCGTCCATTTCCGTTAACAGCGCATTAACAACGCGCTCTGTAACGTTTGAGTCCCCGCTGCCGCCTCGCACGGGCGCAATCGCATCAATCTCATCAATGAATATAATAGTCGGCGCAGCAACGCGCGCTTTCCGGAATATCTCGCGCACCGCTTTCTCAGACTCGCCAACCCACTTGTTGAAAATCGCGGGTCCTTTTACTGAAATGAAATTAGCTTCGCTCTCCGTTGCAACCGCCTTAGCCAACAACGTCTTACCCGTTCCGGGAGGACCAAACAATAATATTCCACGCACCGGCCTGATGCCCATGCGCGTGAAAACTTCCGGCCTCTTCAACGGAAGGTCAACCGCTTCCTTTATTTCGCGCTTTGCTTCCTCGAGCCCGCCAATCTGGTCCCATTTCACGTTCGGAGTTTCAACAAAAACCTCGCGCAAAGCACTCGGCCTGATTTCGCGCAACGCCTTAGTGAAATCATCGCGCGTAACCGTCAAGTCCTCGAGAATATGTTTAGGAATCTCAGCGTCCTCTAAATTAATCTTCGGGAGAATCCTGCGCAATGCCTTCATTGCCGCTTCCTTGGTAAGCGCCTGTAAATCCGCTCCAACAAAACCGTGAGTAGTCGCAGCCAAATCCTTGAGCAACTGCTCCTTGTCTTCAGGCAAAGGCATTCCGCGCGTGTGAATTTGAATGATTTCCTCGCGGCCCTTTTTGTCGGGCACGCCTATCTCGATTTCGCGATCGAAACGGCCGGGCCTGCGGAGCGCCGGGTCAATATCATTCTGCCGATTGGTAGCAGCGATTACCACGACTTGCCCCCTGCTCTTCAAGCCGTCCATCAACGTCAAGAGTTGGGAAACGATGCGCTTTTCCACTTCACCGACTACTTCGGAGCGCTTTGGAGCAATCGCATCAATCTCGTCAATGAAAATAATCGAAGGCGCGTTTTTCTCCGCGTCCTCAAATATCCCGCGCAACCGCTCTTCCGCTTCGCCGACGTACTTGCTGACTATTTCCGGGCCGTTAATCGTGATGAAATGCGCTTCGCTCTCGTTCGCAACTGCCTTAGCCAACAGCGTTTTCCCGCCGCCGGGGGTTCCGTAAATCAACACTCCTTTCGGCGGCTCAATGCCGAGCCTGTCGAATAACTCGGGGTGGCGCATGGGGAGCTCTATCATTTCACGGATTTTCTGCACTTCCTCCTTTAATCCACCGATGTCCTCGTAAGTAATCGTTGTAATCTTGCCTAATTCCTTAACCGGCTCTTCCTTGAGCACTACTTCGGTTTCATTAGCTGCGACAACCAAGCCAACAGGCACGGTTTGCGCTACTGCAAACGGGAAACTCGTTCCGAAAACGTTAACCGAAAGAAAATCTCCTTTCTGCAGTGGCTTTCCAATCAAATTCTTTTTAACGAAATCAGCGAAACCCGGAGCATACCTGCTTTGCTGGTTTGGCGCAAGCACTATTTTCTTCGCCGGCTTTATCTGCGCCTTCTTGACAGTAACGTTATCACCCAAGCCAACGCCCGTGTTCTGCCTGAGAATGCCGTCCATGCGAATAACGTTCAAGCCCTCGTCTTGAGGGTGAGCCGGTAAAACAATCGCTGCACTGTTTTTCTTGCCTTTGATTTCAACAATGTCGCCGGTAGTCAAGCCAAGGATAGTCCTGGCATTAGAGTCAAGCCGGACTATGCGCTTGCCGTAATCGATCTGCATCGCTTCCGCGACTTTCAACTGTATTTCCTTGCTCACTTGAAACCATTCCTCTGCATTAATGCCTTTGAATCGAATTCACTAAACAAAACTCGAATCGCCTGAAGGCAGCACCGCATTAACCGCGTCCATATCGTTAATGCCGAACCGCTTATTTATTTCTTGCGAGATCGCCTGTTTTTCACCTGAACCCGGTGCAATAACCGCCATACCCGGTTTTTTCATTGTTTCCGGCACAGCCACTAACTTACCGCCAACAACCCCGACAGCCAGCTTGAGCTCGGTGCCTTTGAACCACTCGCGCTTGCCGCGAATCATGAAAGCGCCTTTGCCCACGTATTCTCCGGTGCTGTGCTTGTCCACGTTATCGCCGGTAACGCAATACACGTCAATCGAGTGCAAACCCTTCTTCCACGCGCTCGAGAAAGAAGCCGCGAACTGAGCCGCCTCGCGTTTATCCGTTTCACTTGGGGCGGCGGACGAGGGGCCGGCGGGCGGGAGTCTATCACTTGCAACTTTCAAAATAGTTGCCGGCGCGCCCGTAATGTGAGCGTGAAAAAACAAGTCGCGCGAATCCAAATGCTTCGCGTAAAGCAAGTCGTTTTGCTTCGCGTCCTTGCCGGCGATAACCAAAAACCCGCCGCTAGTGTGAAACCACCTGAATGCCTCGAACCACTCGCGCTTCACGTGCTCCTTAACCACGCGCACTTTCTTCTCCGCTTGCTGAACCGCTTGCTTCTCCGTTTTCTTGCGCTCTTTTGCCAGCAACCGCTTGGTTTCCTCAATTGCCTTGCGCGCTCCTTCCGCCTTTGCACGATACTTCTTGCTTTCGTCGTACAACTCGGCCGCGTTCTCGCGCGCGCTCTTCTTCACATCCAGCTCTATTTTCATTTTAAACCTAATACTACTAAAGGAAAAACTAGGCTATAAAACCAGCTTCGAGCCGCTCTGGAAACGCGGTTGGCTCAGTGCAGGTGTTCCTTGATGAATTTATCGGGGTGCCGCAGTTGAACCGACTGCTTGACGAGCGACAGCACAAAGCTCGAAACTTCTTTGATGCCGCTCGGCGTCAACTCACGCACCGATTCCGAGTCAACCCATCCTTGAATTTCCCACACCGGCCTTGTTTCGACCGATTCCCCTGTTTTCCCGATCAAGACGTTCTTGAAGAACGGGAAACCCAAGGGTACCACCAAATGAGTCACTTCCTTCAATTGCCTCCTTTCGTACTCTTGCATTGAGTCTTTTCTAAACTCCGCAACCGTACTATATAGATTTGACGCTGTTTTTAAGCCTTGCCGTTTTTTAAAGGCGTGGAATCAGTGCTTCGCTAGCTTTGCCAGCGCTTTCTTGTGCTTGTTCATTACTTTCTGCAATACTTTGTTGAATTCCTCGTCAGACATTTTAATCAATTTCTTCATTGTCAGCACCTCATTTTAACTCTTTGTTGCAGCCAAGCCTTGATACCGTTCAGCGAATGCTTATTTTGGGCTACTTCAAGAACGAAGTAAAACACCTCGTCCTCGTCTTTGGGCTCCAGCTCGCAGCCGTTTTGCTCTAAAAAAGTAAACGTCGCTGTAACTGCCGTTCGCTTGTTGCCTTCCGCAAAAACGTGGCCTTTGTTAGCTAGCGCATCAAGAAGGTACGCGGCCTTTAACAAAACGGCATCCGGGTTGTTTTCGTACTTGTACCGTACGGCTTCGACAATGTGCTCAAGGTTAGCTGGATGAAAAACGGCAAAAGGGTCGTTGGATAAGCCGGTAACCGCCTTATTCGTTTCTATTATTTGTTCAACCGTTAGATAGTTCACTGCCCGCCACTACTCCAGTGCAGGCATGACAACAAACGGCAATAGAGTTAAAACTCGTTTCGTGGGTTCGTTTCCAGTGACGCTACGAAAAAGCTAGCACTCGCACTCTTCAAAATAGTAGAGCTCGTTGCCGTCCGGGTCTTTGAAGAACGCGAAACAACCGTAGTCTTCCTTTTGCAGTTCGTACTTGATTTTCTTGGATTTAAGGAAGGCAACTGCTTTCAGCAAGTCGTTGACTTCCAAGGCAATAGAGTACCTGTCGCTGGCTTTGCTCTTGCCTTCGCACAAGCCCAGGCGCAAGCCCGGGCCTTGCATTTCAGCCCAGTCGTCGTAATCCTCGGATACTTTGAAGCCCAAGCTCTTGTAGAATGCAACGGTTTTCTTGAGGCTGGAAACCGTTAAAGACAGTTTGCAACGCGTAACTTTAACCATGTTAATTGTAACCCAGCGCGGAAATAAACGCTTTTGCTTTTAATCAAGCTTTAATAAAACGAACGCGCAAAAACCGTTAATGGCACTCGAAGGCAAAATCAAAACTCGAAAAGCGTGGGAAAGGCAGTTCGAAGCAAACCTTACTGACGGCCCCATGACCGAGGAATTAACCCGAACGTATTCAACCAAACCTG
>JAZDMM010000107.1:0-6532 GCA_043800965.1 Microcaldota archaeon
AGACATCAAGCCATTTTTCCCCTTAACCATTAACCCGTTTCACAATAGTTCAATGTTTGCTGGATTTGAGGTATACGGTTTTTGCGTAATATCGTTCGTGCTGGGGTTCGCCTTATACGCCTACAAGGTTTTAAAACATTAAATCGTTTCAAGTGCCGCTTTAGTAAACCGCGGAGCAGTAGCGTTTTTAATATCGGCTGGGTAATGCTTGCGTCATGCCAAAGAAAAGCGTGTTGAAGAGCGAGGGCGGCAAGAAGCGGCTCGTCATAGACTTTCGCGGCAGCCCTAATGCCCCGGACATCGCGCAATACCCGCAAACCATGAAAGACGTTATCGAGTTACTGCGCGAAATAGAGTGCGATGAAGTCGTTTTAAGCGAGTATTACGAGCGCATTTACGCGCCGGAACAAACCGCGTTGCTGAAGGAAATCGCGGACTTGATTAACACTTTCGAGTCCGACGCCGTGTGGAGCCCGAGCCACTTAGGCAAGACCACGAACAGCAAGATTTTATCGGAACGCCACAACGTGGTGCTCACCGTATTAAACACGCTTTACACCGACCCGTTCAAGTCGTATTTGTATTTAATTCGCGAGCTCAAGGGCGAGATGGCGAAAGTGTCGTCGCTTTCGCAGGAACAGCTTGAAGACGAGAAAGTGTACGTTTCCACCCTTCGCTTCATGCGCCAGGAATTGGAACAAACCCAGCTGATTCAAAAAGTCAAGAGTTTTCTCGCGCAGTTAGGGAGCATTCCGTCCGACCGCGGCATGTACCACTCGATTTTTGAAGCCGCGATAAAGCCGTCTTTCATCGGCTCGCGCATTTTCTTCACCGGAACCGAAGGCCTGGAGCTGGTTGACCAGTACGAAGTGTTGAACACCCCGGTTTACATTTACCGGCATCCGGACAAGGTCGAGCACTTGTACTTCATCAACCCGCCGGAGTACGCGTTGCCGCCGGAAAAGTATTTCCTGCTTGAAAAAACAAAGGAAGTGGTTGCCGCTCACCGTCCGGACACGGTGGAGTTCATGGAAATTTCGCAAGCGCGCAAGTACTTCCAGAAGATTTATGTTGCTACGATTTCCGACTTGGCTTTAAAGAACGAAATCGATTTGACCGTTGAAGAAAAAGAGAATCTCGCCACAATCGTTTCGCGGTATACCATCGGGTACGGTATTTTAGAGATACTGCTTTCGGACAGGCAACTCACTGACGTTTACATAGATGCCCCGCTCGGCGATAAGCCTATTTACCTCGTTCACTCGAAGTACGGCCAGTGCCAGACTAACATTATTTTCAGCGACGAGGAAGCGCGTTCCATTGTCTCGCGCTTTCGCGCGTTATCGGGCAGGCCGTTTGACGAAGCGCACCCGATTCTCGACTTTGACTTGCCTGACTTGCAGACTCGAGTCGCGGTAATCGGCAAGCCGCTGTCGGTTGACGGAATCGCTTTCGCTTTCCGTCTACACAAGGAGACTCCTTGGACTCTCGCGCAATTCGTTGACCAAGACATGTTCGACTCGTTTACCGCGGGCTTGCTTTCGTTTTTCGTTGACGCACAGGCATCCATGTTGATAGTCGGCTCGCGCGGCTCGGGTAAAACGAGCATGCTGCAGTCAATGATGCTGGAAATCCCGCAGAACTTGAGGATCATCGTTCAGGAAGACACGCTGGAATTGCCGGTGCCGATAATGAAGCGGCTGGGATTCAATATTCAGCGGTTGAAGACGCGCCCGCCGCTCGGCGGTTTGCTGGAAACGGAAGTAAGTGCAGAAGACGCTTTGAGAATAGCGTTGCGTTTGGGTGATTCGGTGTTGATTGTCGGAGAAGTGAGGTCAACCGAGGCAAAAGCGCTTTATGAGGCAATGCGCGTTGGCGCAGTCGGTAACGTTGTCATGGGAACGATTCACGGAGAAAGCGCTTACAGCATTTGGGACCGAGTTGTCAACGACTTGGGTGTTCCGACCACGTCGTTCAAGGCAACTGATTTCGCGATTGTTTCCGCTCCCATTCGATTCAAAGGCGAGTTAAAGAGAAGCCGCAGATTGATTGAAGTTACCGAAGTCAAAAAGCACTGGGTCGAGGACCCGGATCGCGAGAAAGGCTTTTTGGAGTGGATGCGTTTTGACGCAACCAAAGACAAGATGGAGTTGTTTGAAAAGGATTTGAAGAACAGCGAGTGGGTTCAGCGCGTTGAAAAGATTCGCGGCTTGACTTTTGACGAGATTTGGGCTGAAATAAACGCGCGCGCGGAAACCAAGGATTACTTGGTTAAGAAGCGGCGCGCGCTTGATATTCCGGAATTGCTTGAGGCGGAGTATTCAGTTCACGCGCACAACAAGTACTTGCTTTTGGCTGACGAATACCGGAAACAAGGCTTTCTCGACCACGATGCTTTACTGACGGAGTGGAAGGCGTGGGTTGACGAGGCGCTTGTCAGGGAAATAGTGCAGGCTAAGAAAATGGGCGTTTCCAAGACGCCGGCTAAGAGAAAGAAAAAACCGGATTAAACCGTTTCGCCTAATGCTTTTTGAACAGCTGCCTTGAATGATTCATACGGGCCATAGCCCACGTAAGGCACTCCGTTGATGTACATGAACGGAGTTCCGTCAACTCCCAGCGCTTCGGCTTCGGCGTAGTCGGCGTTCAAGAACGCCTGCGCCGCGTTCGAGTCGAGGCAGTCCCCGAATTCCGCAACGTTCAAACCGATTTCATCGGCGTAATTCAATAAATCGCTGTGCGTTAAGTTGCCGTTGTTCGCAAAAGCAATGTCGTGAAACTCCCAAAACTTTCCTTGCAAGCGCGCGCACTCGAGTCCTTCGTGCGCTTCCCTCGCGTTTTGGTGCGGCGAGAAGCTGTAGAAATAAAGAACAACGTCGTTCGGGTAATCGATTAAAATTTGCTTTAAGTTGTCGCGGCTTGCTTTGCTGAACGGGCAGCCGATATCGGAAAAGTCAACTATCATTACCTTCGCGTCGGGGTTGCCGCGAGGCACTTTATTCGTTAAATTGAATACGCTGGGGTCTACTGACTCGTATTCCGGCGCTTCCGGTATTTCTGTGGGCGTTTGTTCGGGAACTAGGTTTAGTGTTTCGAGTTTGGTGTTTAGTTCGTTTAACTGGCTCGCGGTTTCGTACTGCATTTGCGTGAGTGCGTCGATTCGCTTGTTCATGGAATCAAATGAAACTAAGAAAGCCATGGCGACTATTAACGCGAATACGACTAAGCCGGTTGCAAGCAGTTTAACGTCTTTGCCCATTGAACACCACCTTGTTTTAAAAGGGAGTGAGCGCTGTTATTTAATTGTATTTGCGTTTTCGGAGGGGGAGGCTAATGCGTTTTACTGCATTCGGAATATCGTTTTTGGTTTTGCTTGTAGGTTTTGTTTCCGCTGCAGGGCTTCCTTTACCGGGCCAAGAGCCGTGGTCGAGTACGGAATGGCCGTCCGACTTGGGTTCAGCCGGTTGCTTGTTTTTCTACTGCGCCGTCGAAGGCCAGGTTAACCCGAGTCCCGAGCCCCCTACTTACTCCGAGTTCGACATGATTTCCGTTTGCCCAACGACTATCGCGGAATTGGGCTTGACTAAAGAAGAAGCGGAAAACCAGCTCTCCAAGGAGTACAACTACCAGAAAACTTGCTGGTTCGTGGGTTCTTGCGAGAAATCCGTTTCTTGCGACTGCTGTGATTTCAGCGGCACCGGAAAACGGTGCCCGGCGGACGCTTTTGAAAAGCAAGTGTGTTCAGCTGGAAACACGGGCGAGCAATGCAGCCTGACGCTGGACTGCCTGACCGAGTGGCGCCGGTGCACTCAAGACCCGATTTTTTCTTACACGCGTTTACCCGGCTCGTGCAAGGAAGTTACCGTTTTATCTTACCAGAAAGACCTGTCAAGCGAATATAACTGCGCCAACGATTACGACTGCGTCAAGAAAGACTGCGTTTACCGGGACTTTGACTTATCGGTTCAAGGCGAGTGCAAGCTTGTTTTCGGAGTTGGCGCGGACGAATGCTCGTCGGATACGGATTGCCAGAGGCAGCACAGCGTTTGCGTTGACGGCGGGACCAAGCTCAACAAATGCGAGTTCGTTGAAGGCCCTGGCGAAAACGAGTGTTCGGATTGGACAGACTGCAACCGCAAGGCCTGCTGGTTCGGCAACACCGCGTTGTGCATGGACCGCAAGGGAACGGAATACCAGCCCGGTGAGATTAAATGCAAGACTAACGCGGACTGCGAAAAGTACGCGGGAAAAACTGGTTTGCCGCTGCGGCCGGTTCCGCCGAGCGACACGCTGTGGGACGCTTACGGAGTTTATTCTCTTGTCGGCGTTTTCTTGGTTATAGCGATTTACTTCTGGATGACTACCGGCAAAGTAAGAAAGCGCAAGTGAAAGCGAACGGAGAAGCAATTTAAATAAAAGCTCTCCGTTGTTTTTTCATGCCTGTAAAGCAGACTCCCAAAGGCAAGACTACGCCCCAGTCTCTTTACACGCTAACGCAGAAAAAGCACGAGGAAGAGGAAAAGAAGGAAAAGAAGATTCCGTTCTTCATTTCCTTGACGCACTCGCTCGGTTCTTCATTCAAGAGCTTGGGCAGGAACGCGAAATTCAACGAGGACCAGGAGCAGAACTTTGCTTTCCTCGGCTGGGAGATTACGGCTGAAGAGTTTTACGCTTCTTACAAAGCGCTTTTCATGTTCGGCTTGCTTGCGGGGGTTGTTGCCGCGGGTTTGCTTTACTTTTTCCTGCCTTTAGACCAAACGCTCAAGAATTTGGCTGCGGCAGTGTGCCTGCTTATCCCCATAGGCGGGAGTTATTTCTACTTGACTTACCCGGGTAGGGCGGTTGAGCATGAAAAGATTCAATCGCTCGCGTATATTCCCGAGATAGTGAATTACCTTGTCATGAGCATGAGGCTCACGCCGAATCTCGAGAAAGCTGTGCAGTTCGCAGCCAACCACGGCCAAGGCAAGGTTTCCGAGGACTTGAAGAAAATAGTTTGGGATGTTCAAATCGGCCGGTATCTAAGCATTGAGGAAGGCTTGGATGACTTGGCGTACAAGTGGGGTTCTTACAACGAGGATTTCAAGCACGCGCTAATGCTGATTCGCGCGAGCGTTTTGGAAAAGGATTACCAGCGCCGCGAGTCCTTGCTGCAGAAAGCGAGCGACGATGTTCTCGAGGGCGCGCGCGAGAAAATGGATTTGTACGCGAGGCGCTTGCACCAGCCCACGGTTTACTTGTATTACTTCGGGATTCTCCTGCCTTTGCTGCTTGCTATTATTCTGCCTATTGGCGGGAGCATGACCGGCGCGGATTTGGCTAAGCCCGAGTACTTGATTTTGGCTTACAACATTTTCCTCCCGATTTTGATTTACTTTTTCGGGAGAAGCATTCTCGCAGGCAGGCCCCCGACTTACGTTCCCCCGAACATTCCTTCGGATTACCCCGGACTTCCGGCTCCCGGCGTAGCCAAGTTCTTAGGCATGTCATTGCCTTACGTTCCCATTGCCATCATCTTGTTTTTAGCTTGTCTTTTCATCGGTTTTCAAACCGACCAAGGCGTTACGCAGGATTTCGCTAACGGCTTCGTCGTCTGGACTAACGGCATTCTGAGTTCCTTTGATTTCGAGCTAGACCAGTTCTCGATTGCGGGATCATTAAGCACGATTCCGAGTTACCTGAGCGGGGACGCGTACGACAAGGCGTACGCTGCCTTGACGCACTTGACTTTCTTTGACGAGAACGATTTGGCACTCGGTCCCCTGGTAATAATCCCGAAAGGTATTTTCATAGGACAATTCACGATCTTCGGTTTCCTGATAGGCTTTAGTTTGATGGGGAGCGTTTACCTCCTCGGCCGTTACGGCGCGCGCAAGAAAGCGCAGGATTCGATTCGCGAAATGGAGAACGAGTTCAAGGACGCGATGTACGTCTTGGCTTCCCGGCTCGGTGAAAACAAGCCGATTGAAGACGCGCTCAGGCAGGCGGTTCAGTTCCTACCGAAGTCCCAGGTTTCCCGCCAAGTGTTCAAAAGGATTTTGGAGAACATTACTACGCTTGGCATGACTCTTGATTCTGCGATTTTCGATGAAACCTTTGGCGCCTTGAAGAACATGCCGTCGCGCGTCATTCGCGGCGGAATGCAGTTCCTTGTTGATTCCGTAGAGCTCGGCGTGAACGTTGCAGCCAAGTCGTTGATTAATTTGGCGATGCAGCTGCGCAACTCGCAGAAAATCGACGAGTCGTTGAAGAAACTGCTGGAAGACGTTACCGTAATGCTGAAAACCATGTCGACTTACGTTGCGCCTATTGTTCTCGGCGTCGTGGCGGCGATGCAGCACATGATCGTTTCCGCCATGTCAGCGAACGAATGCGCCGACACCGCGGTTTCCGGCTCGTCTTACGTTCCCGGCTCCGAGATGATGAGCGCGTTTTGCTCGAGCGGGAAATCGACTACGGCGGACCCCGCGACTTTCGTTTTAATCATGGGGATTTACGTTATCGAAGTCGTTGCTCTTTTGACTTACTTCAA
>JAZDMM010000126.1:0-10484 GCA_043800965.1 Microcaldota archaeon
GGGTTTTTCGTTTGCAGCCCCTTTTCTTTAGTAAAGCAAACGCGTACAAAGCAAAGCTTTGTAGCGCACCACAACCGCAAAGCGTTTGTGCGTGAGGTGCTGCATCGCCAAAAGAAAAAAGCTAGTCCTTTTCTTTAGGCTTTTCGTATTCTTCGGTGAACTCGATTTTCTTTACTTCCGGAATGTACTGTAAAGCGAGCTGGATGAAGCGCATCTTTCTGACTACGAACTCCGCGCTCTTCACGGTCTTGGGCCCGACTTTAACCGTGCAAACCCCGCCTTTAAGCGAGACCGTCTCAGCCGGGAGCTTGAGCACGTCAACAGCAAGCGCTGACAGGATTTCGTTCGCTTCAGTGAGCTCTTCAAGCACTTTAAACGAGTACTCCACGTCTTGTCCCGCAAGCTCGTGGTTGAAATCCACTCTCACGCGGCCGCCTGAAGCGCTTTGAATGCGCGCGCGCCTGCCGTCTAGTTCCACAACCAAGCCCGCAACCGGGGTTATTCCTTGCGCACGGAAAACGCTTTCGGGAACAACGCGCACTAGCTCGGGGTTGCGCTTTCCGAACGCTTTCTCAGCCGGGAGATTAATCGTTTGCTGCTTTCCGATTTGCGCATTGAGCAACGCCTCGTCAAGGCCTTTAAGCACGTGGTGCTTGCCTGCGACGATCAACACCGGGCCAAACGCCGTGTTTCGCGTGTTAACGCCGGATTTCTTGGCATCCGCCTCGCTGGTCGTGTCGAAAACCAAGCCTTCTTTCGTTTTCCCCGTGTATTCGAGTTTAACAAATGAACCGTCTTTAACCAAGTCAATCACCCAAGTATTCCTGAACTCTCAAAACCGCGAGCTCGCCGTCAACCAATGAAGCCTGGACCGCAATCGGCACAACGTCTCCGGACTCGTGGTAAGCGAGAATCATCGGGAGAGTCCCGCTTTGATCGCGATAGTTGTTTAATGCGTAAGTGGAAACCGACTCTGTTTCGTTAGTTGAATTATCCAAGGAAACAAGCTCTACTTCGGAACCGAAAGACAACACGGCTTCCCTTAGCAATGCAGAGCCAGAGCAAGCAGAATTCAATACGCTGGTTACGCCGCTTACGGTGTTGTTAGAAGCGTTTTGCAAGAGCTTGATTGAGTAAACCGATGAAGTCGGTCTGAACACCGAGGCAACTCCGTCCACTGCCGCGAGCTCGCCTTCGATATTCGCGCTGCAAGACGCAAGTAGCCCGTAACCCAGCTGCACCACGGTTGCGTTAGCCCGACCCGCGCCCTTGAAAACCGTTTGCTCGGGCGAGGCTTCGGGCCCGTTTGACGACGTATCAGGAATGTAAAGCAACTGCCAGAACATTCCGACAACGAAAAACAGTATTATCGCTATCGTGCCGTACCTGATGAAATTTTCGCGCTTCAAAACAAATCACACTCAAAACGAGAAAGAAAATTGGGACGCGGTTGTTTAAATAACTCACTCTCAAACTCTTTTCTTTGGCGTTCAACCAGACCTTTCTTTTCCTAAAAGAAAGGGGTGGTTCGCGCTCAAGGACAAATATCTATCGCCTTTCCCAGGAATTCCATCGCCTTTTCATCCCCCTTCAAATCAGGGTTAAAGTGGTCAACCGACTGGCGTATGAAAAAGAAAAGCTCGTAATCCCAGTCGTAACAATAAAGAGTGCCTTCGAAATCGTAGTGGCTGTCCGTTACTTTCTTGAACAGCCGTTTGTATTGCTTGGTTCGATTGGTTTCCAAACCAGTTGCCGTGAACAAGGAGTCTGTGGATTTCCAGTTGTTAACTATCGACCTCCTGACCATGAGCTCAAAAGCTTCTGGAACAGTGAAATCTTTGATTGCATAGTAATTTTCGTTATCCCAAGACTGGTCGAGCCTCACTTTTTTTCCAAGTACTTCAAAAGCAATTTTCTCCACTTGAGTCTTGAATTCGGTGATATTGGGAATTGACGCAACAGGCGAAGGCAAGGGGATTACTGAAACGGCCGGAGACGGAATAGGCGAAGGCTCTGGCGAAGGCGCTTCGAGCGAAGGCGACGGAACAGGAGACGGAACCACTAGCGGAGTCGGACTAGCGACCGGCGCCTCTTCTGAAACGCAACCCGCGGACAATAACGCAAACGAAAACAATAAAGCAAGTAATATTTTTTTCACTGTCAAGTCACCTTGCAACGTATTACCTTTTTCTCATTTAAAAACAGCTTGGCTCAAGCTAAAACCTTGAAACAACAAAAAAATAGGAAAAGGGGGCTCTCGCCCCCTTTAAGGAAAATTAGTGTAGTTGCGCACCGTTGGCCTTCAACCAGCCGTTGAGTGAGTCAGCAGCTTGCATCGTGTCCGATGCAGCCCAACCCGCCACGAGGATCTTGTCACCCATGACTTTAACCATGGGAGCAGTCGTGGGCGTGATTGCCGAATCGCTCAACAAGTCAGCTGCCACAGTGTTAACCAGTTGTCCACCAACCACGATCAAGGGCTTGGTCGACGGGGCTGCGCTGTCCAAAACCACCAACGGGTTGGCGGTAGTGTCCAACGAAGTCACGACAAAAGCCTTGTCGGAAGAGGCGACTAACTCGTTAACGCCCTCCAAGTCGCAGGCGCCGCCGCTCGCGGTAGCACCAATCTTCTTGACTTGCACCTTGTAGCCGCTATTGTCGATCAAATACTCGCCGACTCCAGCAACCACTTCCGCGGTGTTGGCGTTTACATCAGCGTCAGCGCTGGACAAAGTCCAAATCGCTTGCTTGATGTAAGTCGGGTACTCGATGGTCATCGTGCTCGAAGAGCCCGTTAACTTAGAGCCTCTCCAAGAGATGAAGCCGTCCACGACCGTCGCATCGTTGACCGTAGCGCCTGCGGTGTTGTTAGATGCACCAGAGAAGGCAGTGCCTTGCGTGTATGCAGCGTAGTCTCCGTAAAACCCGAGCGTAGTGCCAGATGAAGGCAAGAAAGCCGGGCTTCCGTCAGCGTCACCAATCGCGAACTTGAAGGCTCGCATGGCAGTGTCCGTGGTAGTGATGTACTCGGGGACGTACAACACGGAGTTTTCAAAACCGAGTGGCGCGACACCGGTTATAGCACCGTTCATCAACGCAGTTGTGTTGACGCCTATGCTAACCGAGTTCGGTCCGTAGTTGTACGTGAAGTAGTTCGTCAAGAACGTACTCAACGTAAACCCGGTAATGGTTCCGTTACCCGCTGCACCTATTCCAGCCGTATCTGTCGAGATTCGGATTGAGGCGTTGCACTGTTGCGTGGTCCCTGCAACGGTATACGTCGCGGCAGCAACCAAGTGGTATTGCACACCGATTTCGTTGTACAGCGTTACCGCAGTACCCGCAGCGTTGATTACGTTGTGCGTGCTGTTGGTTGTTCCGCCAGCCGCAGCCGTGGTACCCGCGAATGCGGTTAGTGTGCCGGATGTGTTGGTACAGTTGTTGACTCCTACAGCAGTCTCGCCGGTAATGTTCAAAGTCCAGTTTCCACCGCTCGTCAAAGTGATTGCGGTAGAAGTCGGGATCGTGACATTAACCGTAGCAGAGGTGCTGTTGTAAGGCACGTAAACTCCGTTCTTGTAGTAAAAGATAGAACCGAGTTTTGCTTCGCCGGCAACGCTTCCAACGCAAACATACGCATTATACCCAGAGTCCGCGCCGAACTGGAATCCGTTCGACCTGTCGGTCTTCAAGTAAATTGCGTTGCACTTGGAAGTGGAGTCTTGAGTCGGGGTCAGGTATGTAGGTAAGTACATTCCTGATTGCAACGTAGCCGTCAACTGATCGGTGGCGATGTTTGTTTCATCAAGACCGTTGAAGCTCAACTTCATGGCTTGCGGATCATTGATGATCGGCATCGAGTCACCCTTGGCTAGGAACGGCTGGTCGGCGGCGTTCGTGATTTGAAGCGCCTGTAAAGAAGCTCCAAAGGTAGAACCTCCACCTACGATGTTGACAACCCAAGCAGTATTCTTGGTGTTGAGTTGCTTAGTGTGCTGCAACTCCAATTTCTCGGAGAAGATCTGCACTTCAGCATTGCTGGTTCCAGCCTGACCGGTAGCAGCGTCGAACAACTTGATGATAATATCATTGTCGTTGTACTCGCTGGTTCCACCGACCTGCAAGATTGACGTGTCGATTTCATTGTCGTCCGCGTCATAAATCTTAAAGGTGCACTTCGGCTCGTTTCCAGCACCCAAACCAACGCCTGAAATGTCCTCGAGGACAATCTTCAAGCCGTTCGGAGTGGTTGCAGTGTCGCCAATGCTCATGTACGGCTGGTAAGAAACAGACTTACCGAGCGTTACAAGGGGCGTTCCAGTCCAACCGGTTCCAGAGGCTCCGCCTCCAGCGTACTCAAAGCTGTCTAAGCCATAGATGACCCAGTCAGCTCCCAAGAACTTAACCTTGACGTTGTGGCGGTCGGTCTCGTATTGAGCCGAACACGTGGTTGCGCTCGGAGTAGCATTGGTGCAAACCGGAATAGGGTCAGAGAAAACTGACTCGTAACCGATTCTCACAGTCTTGGCTTCCAGGCGCTTGTCGTTGGTGTCAAAGTACGAGCTTCCAAAAACATAGTACTTTTCCTCTTGAGTGTAGGTATCGCTTGCTTTGGAATCCGAAATCGTTACGGATTGCGCCAAAGCCGACTCGAAGTTGGTTACCCTGCGTCCGGCGTAGGTCGTAACCGAATTAGAGGTCGGCAAAAGACGGCCTACTGTATCCCAGTCGTTCGTCCTGTCGTCGGTCGTATCGTAGTCCAAGAAACCTGCGACGTACGTCTTCATCTGGAAAGCTACGTCTGGATTTACTCCCGGAGTCGTAACTTCAGCAGTTACTGAACCACCGGTTCCGGAACCGCCGCCGGTGCACTCGAGCAAGTCCGTATTGAGAACGGTAATGTCCTCGTACGTCCAAGCAAGGTTGCCGATGGTGGCAGCCAATTTAGCAGCAGCAACAGCGTCGCTAGGCATGGATTTAGAACCGACAACGATTTTCACGTTCGGCTCTCCGCCTGCGAAGAAGTTGAAGCCAGCTAAATCGCCGGAATTCATGTCAACTGCGCCCAACGCAGCAGCGCCCAATAAGGCAATGCCGGCTGTTGCAGCAGCGACTTTCTTCACGTTCAAACTTTTCACAAAACCACCTCAACGAACGAAATTAATCGCCCGTGATGTCTTATCAAAACCTATGTTTAGACACTACCAACTCGATTGAACGCTATTCCGCATAAACAAGAAAATAACGGAAAAACATTCTGTTTGGTTGACCAGTGCTTGAACAATAACCGTTGAACTGTTTTTAAAGCTTTCGCGGTTGAATCGACGAATAGCGAAGCCAGTGCGTATTATTGACGAGTAAAGGCAGGTAAACGTTTAAAAACACGCCATCCCGCCGTCTTAAAACGCCTTAAAACGACTCGAATCGCCGTTTGACGAATCCAGCTGGAAGAGTAACGGCAAAAGGCATTAGCCGGCTTTGCTGGAACCATTGCCAGTCCCAGCTGACGCCAGCGGTCAAGCGCCACGAAAACGCCGGTCAAACTGTCGGGCCAGCCTTACGTTCGCTGCTCTCCAGCCACCCTCCGAAAATAATATATACGGGCTATATTATATAGTACAGTATAGCGATTTGTTACTACCGACAAGTTTATAAATGTCAAAGTCAGTATTATTGCAAGGTGAAACCAATGGCAGCTGTAAAAATGAACTTGCGCCAACTAAGGCAATACGCCGGGTCTACTCCTAAGCTTACGCCGAAAAGCGAGTACGGCAGCACCGACCACGTTCACGCACCCATGTTTTTGCCCGTTGACACCGACGGCAGCACTGTTGTCAATGTTACGACCAGGCAGTCTTTTTTGAACCATGAAATCGGCAATTGGAAAACGATTCACTTGACGAGAATGGGGGGAATAGTGCTCGGAATCGCTGCATTAATTTTATACGGCTATAACGTTTATCTCGCGGCAGTCGCAGCTTTGGCCGCGGGTTACTTGGTCGGGATATACGCCAGAAAGTCGTTTTTCTTTTACAAAGTGCTCGCAAGGAGAGAGTTGCTGGAAGGAACTTAAGGGTAGGAAAAAATGACTGAACAATTCAACCAACCGAATTTCAACACCAAGTCGGTGATGTCTAGCGCGAACAAGACGTTTCTCCCGCTTCACATCATTCCGGGAACGCCTCCGTTCATGAAGCAGTGGAAGAGAAAGTTTTACCTTGACGAGTATTTGGGTTACGAAAAGGACTCGTACAGCAACACGCTCAAGGCAATGATGTATATTGTTTTGGGCTTGGTTACGCTCCCGTATTTTGCACCGGGGGCATTGTTGATGGTGGCGCTAAGCGCGAGGCACGCGCACATTGCATGGATGGATCGCTTTATCAACAGGAAGTTCGGAGCCAACAGGACTCTGGTATTGGTGGATTAGGATGATGACCGAAAAAGCAGCTTTGGAAGCCCGCGTGGCTGCATTGGAGCAGGCGCTGCAAACGCAGGCGCCTAGGCTGGCCGCGGTGGAGCGCAAGTGGGTCAAGGACGCGCCTATTCCCGGGAGGGAGAGACGCGACATGAGCGCGAAACACCCGGTTAACGAGCCGACGATCGTGTTTCAATTCCTGTCGATTCTCGAGGACTGGGGCTTGATTAAGTTATACCACACGCGCGTGCCGTTTGAAAGGGCAATGTTCGAAGTTGGTTTCGTTGTTCCGGATGCGGTAGTTTACATGATAGTCATTTTCAGCTTGATTTACTCTGCAATAGTTATGGGAGTTGTGTAACGTGAAGAAAATAACGGGTGTGAAGGATTTGACTGTGCCGAAGTCGGCGACGCAATCAGCCCCGGCTTTCGACGGCAAGACCGCTCCTTACATGTGGGTTCCTTTGGGCGCCAAAGGCACGATTCACGGCGATAGACAGGAGCCCATTCACTCCCTGGAGGTAAGGCAAAGGTGCGACTTGCTTACCGAGTGGTTCAGCAATGGTGAAGTCGCGTCGTACTACCACAACTGGCTTTACGCGATTCTCGCGGCAGTCGGGGTTTTGCTCACGTTCACTTGGAACTTGTACGTGGCAGCGGTTTTCGCTTATTTGGCGGGCCACTGCTGGTCTAAATACATGGTTGATTACGCATGGAGCAACGAATGGTATAAAACCAAGGCGTTGATCAGCACGAAGTAGAGGGGTGAAAAAACATGGCTCAAGCACTGGAAAATTACAAGCCGCTTTCCTCGGCTGAAAGCATCGGCATGTCGGGAGTCATAGCGGACGCTCAACGCCCAATGCTGATCATGGACACCCGTTACAATTACATGACCAAGCACTTGGAAGTTTACAAAAGCATGATTCGCTTCAGGGCGTACGCAATAGCGTGCTTCCTAGCCGGGCTTTGGCTGTTGTTTAACATCCCGTTCCTGTCGCTAGCCGCGTTTTTCCTGACGCTTTACTACTGGCAAATGTTCAAGCTCACGCACGGCAGGAGCTTGGGTAACACCAGGACTGTCATGATCGGGCACTAACACGGGCCGCGCAATAGCGCGAGCCATTGTTTCACCAGTAAGCCGAAGGAGGGAACCTAGGTTCCCTCCGGAGCTTACCCCTCCGACCTCCCTCCTTCTTTTTGTTTTCTTCCCGCGTCAATGTAACTACTTGCTTGATTTCGCAAAAAGATTATATAAGTGATTGATTGAAAGGTATTGTGCAATCTAATTTTGCACGATTTTAATCGGTTTAGGTGGGTTGATGCCGAAATTCATTTTTGTCACTGGCGGCGTGTTGAGTTCCCTAGGCAAAGGCATCTTTTCCTCTTCACTCGGCCGAATCCTCAAGTCGTGCGGGCACAAAGTATCGATAATGAAAATCGACCCGTACTTGAACTGCGACGCCGGCACTTTGAATCCTTTTGAGCACGGCGAGGTTTTCGTCACGCGCGACGGCTTCGAATGCGACTTGGACATCGGCAATTACGAGCGCTTTTTGAACGAGTTCGCGAGGCGCGAGCAAAACCTGATGATGGGCTCGGCTTACCGCTCCATTATTGAGCGCGAGCGCAAAGGCGAGTTCCTGGGGCAAACGCTGCAGTTGATTCCGCATGCGACTAACGAAATAAAGAACCGCATTAGAATCGCGGCAAAGACAACCGGCGCAGACATACTAATCGTTGAAATCGGGGGCACTGTCGGCGATATTGAAGGCGAAGTGGTTCTCGAGGCAATCAGGCAAATGAAGTTCGAGGAGCCGCCGGATTCAACGCTTTACATTCACTTGGCGTTATTGCCGACAATTATCACGGGCGAACAAAAGACGAAGCCCATGCAGCACTCGGTGAAGGAATTGCTGGGCCGCGGCATTACGCCGGGAATTGTCGTGGGCCGGTCGGAAGCCGCGCTACTTGAAGCCACGCGCAAGAAAATCGCGTTGTTTTGCAATGTTGCACCGGAAGAAGTTTTTTACTCGAGAACAGTGCAGTACACCGAGGAACTGCCTTTGATTCTCCTGGAGCAAGGCTTGCAGAAAGTAATCGAGAGAAAGCTCGGCTTGAAGTCAAATTCATGCAAGTTAAACGACTGGGAAAAACTCGTCAGCAAGATGAAGAACTTGGAAAACGGAGTGCGAATCGCGGTAATCGGGAAGTACGCAACTACTAAAGACACTTACATGAGCGTTTTCGAGGCAATAAAGCACGCGGGCTTGCACAACGACGTGAAAATCGACGCGGTTTTGATTGACTCCGAGAAAATAGAATCCGGAGAGCAGTCGCTCGAGGGATTTCAAGGGTTTGTTGTGCCCGGCGGCTTTGGCGAGCGCGGAGTCGAGGGAATAATTACCGCGATCAAGTACGCGCGTGAAAACGACATTCCTTACTTGGGCTTGTGTTACGGCTTGCAGCTTGCGATAATTGAGTTCGCGCGCAATAAAATAGGCTGGAAGGATGCGCATACTACCGAAATTGACTCTAATACCAAGCACGGCGTAATTGACTTCCTACCCGAGCAAAAGGAAATCGATTGGAAGGGCGGGACAATGAGGCTCGGAGTCCGCGATGTCAAGGTTATTCCTGGAACCAAAGCTTTCGAATTATACGGCACCGACCTGGTTCAGAAAAGGTTCAGGCACAGGTACGAAGTGAATCCGGAATTCATTCCGGATTTGGAGAAAGCGGGCATGGTTATCAGTGGAAAAGACCCGGAGCGCGAGATAATGAAAATCGGCGAGTTGAAGGACCACCCGTTTTTCATGGGAACGCAGTTTCATCCCGAATTTGATTCCCGGCTCACGCAAGCCGAGCCGTTGTTCGACGGATTCATCAAAGCCGCAAAGCAAACCGGCTAGAAATCGGTTCCTCGTTTCAGCGCTCTGTTTATCTCTATTACGTGGTCTTGCGACAGCGTTACGTTGACAAAGCGCGTCTTGAATCCCTTCGGCGTTTTTTCGTTGAAGTGGTTTCCCGGAACGCTAACGCCCTTGCCTCTAACCGCATTCTCGGCTTCCTCCTTTTTGAGCTGGTCCTTGGTTTCAACGTCAATGGAGGGAATGCCGTCCTTTAATGCTCCGACTTTCTTGAAGCTCACCGAAACCAGCCGCTTTTGCGCCCTTAAACCGCGCAGGAACTCAACCAGCATGAAAAAACAAGGCGGGGCACGGATATAAAACGCACTGGAAACGAACCGAAGCAAGTATTAAAACGAAAAACAAGCCTGTACTGTTCATGCCCCTCGTTACTTCGTTCGGTTACGACGACTCTTTACAGCCATGGCTTTACATTGACTGCGGCAACCACGTCCCGCTCGCCAAAAACGCCTGCATTGCCTTGGGCTTCAGCGGCGAGAAATACTGCATAGGTTGCGGCAAGGAAATAATCCGGGGAAGGCAGTGCAGCGACTGCGAGCAGAAAGACGAGTGGAACGCGTGCCTCAAGTGCGACGGGAGCGTTTGCCTTGCCGGGGAAGCGCAAAGAAAAACGTGCCTCGAAGGGGAATACAGCGTTTACCTAACCGCTTTCGGGGAATTCGTTAAAGCCGGAATCAGCCGCACCGACCGGCTGCAGAAGAGGTGGTTCGAGCAAGGCGCGGACTACGCGGTTGAAATCGCTCGCGGATTAAACGGCAGGACGTCGAGGCAGGCTGAAGCGCTGCTTCACGACGCGGGCTTGCTGGGCTGGCTTTCGAACAAGGATAAAATCAAGCTGCTTGCTGCGGAAAAAAACAGTGCCGCACTTGAAAACAAAATAGGCGGCGTTAAGAAAATAATTTCTCAAACTGACGCGAAAGTGATTGACGGCGAAATAACGAGCTTTGATTACGAGATCTTGGGCGATGCCGCTGAAACGAAAGACTTGAACGGAAAAATAAAAGGGTGGAAAGGCGGCTTGCTGTTTTTGGAGAACGACGGCCCTAAAGTATTCTCTTCAACGAACGCAGTTGCAAGAAAAACGGTTGCTAACCGCTGGACTGCGTTTATTTAAACGCGCCCCCCTCCGAAGAGCG
>JAZDMM010000018.1:0-2384 GCA_043800965.1 Microcaldota archaeon
TTGTTTCAGCGCAGGCAACGCCTTCTCCTGTGGCTGACACTGGTTTTACGCTTGACGGTACGAGCTGGCTTTTCATTTGGCTTATAGTTCTCGGAGTAATAGCGTTTTTCGTTGCAGGCTTCGCGCGTTTTGCCCTTAAATTCGTTTTAGCCGGCGCGGTAATCCTGCTCGTCTTGCACTTGCTGGGGTTGTTCTAGTTTTGGCGAGCGCTCAGCGCCTTGCGGAAATAAGAAACGATTTAGCGGAAGAGCGCACGCAGCTTGCGTGGCAGCGCAACCGCTTGTCGGAAATCAGCGTTTTGCTGGGAGTGACCGGCTTGGGTTTGCTCGCAGCGCGCTTTTACGAAAATTACTGGCAGTTTGGCGCGGCAATTGCGGTAATAGGCGTTCTATGGCTTGCTGTAGTGGTGTTTCGTTACATGACCACTAAAAACAGGATGCGTTGCTTATAGCCCGCGCACTTCAACTTTCTTCGCAAACGGCTTCAGCTTTTCAACCGCGTGAGTGAAAAACTCGCGCGCATACTGCTGCGCCTTTTGCATTTCCGGATCCAGCGTTTTCCCGGGCTCGAATTGCTGCAAGTAATACGCGCCAGCGCCCTCAATCAACTTTCCCATTTCGAGCAAATCGTCTTCGTTGAGCAGCGTCGGCACCACCGTGGTCCTGAACTCGTGCTCGATTCCGCTTGCCTTGATGAAGTCAATGCTCTCCCGGATTTTTCCAGTGTCAACCGATGCGTTCACCACCTGCCCGTACTTTTCCAGCGGTGCTTTCACGTCCATGGCAAAGTAGTCGACTAGGCCGCTGGCTGCGAGTTGCTTAAGCATTTCCGGGTTGGTTCCGTTGGAATCCAGCTTAACAAGAAAACCGCGCTGCTTTATTTCGTGCAGCAACTCCGGCAAATCGTTGTTCAAGCAAGGCTCTCCGCCGGTTACGACTACGCCTTCGAGCTTTCCTTTACGCTTGTCTAGAAACGCAAGCACTTCGCTTTCGCTGACTTCACGCAAGTTTTCCCGGCTTGCGTCAACGAGCCCGGGATTGTGGCAGAACGGGCAGCGGAAGTTGCAGCCGAACAAGAAGATTATCGCGCTCAGCCTGCCGGGGTAGTCGATGAGCGATAACGGCTGCAAGCCCTTGATTAACACGTTTTTACTTCACCACGAAAGCGGTCCTGTCCCCGAATTCGCTTTGTTTTCCGTCGTTCCACTGCGCAACCGGCCTGATGTAACCGACTACGCGGGAATATATTTCGCACTTGGTTCTCTGCAATTTTTCTTCAACCATTATTTAGTCACCCCTGCTCTAATCGCAACTGGCTCGAAACCGATTTCCTTGTCGCACGTCGGGCAGTACTCGTGCTCCCCCGCCAGGTACCCGTGCTTCGGGCACACGCTGAACGTCGGCGTAATCGTGTAGTACGGCAAGTGGTAGTTCTCGGCAATTGTTTTCACGAGCTTCTTGGTCGCTTCCACATCAGGCATTCTCTCGCCTATGAATCCGTGTAAAACGGTTCCGCCGGTGTACCTCGTTTGCAAATCGTCTTGCAAGTCAAGAGCCTCGAAAAAGTCGTTCGTGAAATTAACCGGCAAGTGCGTTGAGTTCGTGTAGTACGGAGCTGCGCCGTGCTGCCACGCCTTGTCGTTCGCGACCCGTATTTCCGGAAACTGTTTCTTGTCGTGTTTCGCGAAGCGGAAAGTCGTGCCTTCCCCAGGCGTTGCCTCTAGATTGTAAATGTGGCTTGTCGTTTCCTGGTAATCCGCTATGCGCGCTCGCATGTGGTCGAGCACTTTTATCGCAAACGCCTTGCCTTCCGGGGTCGCGATGTTTTTGCCCATGAAGTTCTCGAGCGCCTCGTTCATTCCGAGTATTCCTATTGTTGCGAAGTGGTTAGCCCAATAGCTTCCGTACGCCTGCTTTATTGCGCGCAAGTAGTGCTTTGCATAAGGATACAAGTTGTCTTCGGTGAATTTCTCGAGGACCTTTCTCTTGATTTCCAGGCTGTCGCGAGCCAAATCCATGAACCGGTCGAGCCTGAGGAAGAATTGTTCCTCGTTTTTCGCAAGAAAGCCAATGCGCGGAAGGTTAATAGTAACCACGCCAATGCTTCCGGTTAACGGGTTGGCGCCAAACAATCCTCCGCCTTTCTTTCTCAATTCGCGGTTGTCGAGACGAAGCCTGTTGCGTACTTTTCAATGGTTAGGTGTGATCCAAACGGCATTATTGGCATAGGTACCGGCTTCGTCAAAAGTAAAAGCCGGTTTAACCTGAAATACTAAATACATGATTTTTGGCTTTTCGAACTCGTCGTAGTAATCGCAGGCTCGCAGCTCCCACCAGTATTCTCCTTTATCGTACCTTTTTTGGGCAGCTTCAGCAAAATGTGAT
>JAZDMM010000020.1:0-3472 GCA_043800965.1 Microcaldota archaeon
TTTGAAATACAACGCCAGCTTCGTTTGGGCGCCGAACCGGCAAGTGTTTGCGGGCTACGAATGGGTTGACGTGAAATACGAGTTGCTTGACGAGTCGCCGCACTTCGAGAAAGTGTTCGATAACGGCGCGCGAATTTACAAAGTGGTTTGAATGAAGAAATACGTTCCCTTGCTGTTGTTCGCCGCAATCGCGTTCAGTGTTTACGCTCATTGGATGGTGTTCAACGAGTTTTACCGCCCGACTTACGGCAACACGAACATTCACACGGCTTCCGAAAAGCACTTGATCGAGCACGGGTATTACCCGATTCAAAACGATTACTCGTACGGCGGGGGAGAGCCGAACTTGTACGTTCCGCTGTATCGTTTCAACGCAGCTAACTTCATGGTTTTAACCGGTTTCGATTTTGATTTCGGGAACCGCTTGATAGTCATCTTGTTCGCGTTATTGCTTCCGCTCGGCTTCTTTTTGCTCGGCCGCGAGCTCGCAGGCGATTGGGCGGGCGTAATGGCTGCGTTCCTCGCTTCATTGCCTGCGGAACTCTTGATTTACACCGTGCGGCCCCTGCCGCAAGCGCTCGGGCTCGCACTGCTCCCTATTGCATTGTATTTAATGCTGAAAAAAGAGTGGCTGGCAGCGTTAATCGCTTCGGCGGGAGTTGTTCTCGTTCACCAGGAAGCCGGCGTTTTCCTGGTTGGGGTCGCTTTTGCAACCGGAGTCGGCAAGATAATAATCGATTACTGGAATGAAAACAAGCTGGTTGCGAGCGACCTTGCAAAAATCGCGCTCGCGTGCTGGCTGGTTGGAACAGCCGCGTACTTCGGGTGGCACTTCTTTGTGACCGGGAACGTTAACGTATTTGAGCTCGCGCAATTCCAGCACCATGAAGGCGGGGTAATCACGCAGGAATCGTTTTTCACGAAAACGGGTTACTTGATTCCCGCGTTAAGCGTGTTCGGGATAATCGGCTTGCTTTGGGCGTTGTTAAGCAAAAAACTGGATGACGCGGGGTTACTCGTGTTAAGCGCGCTTGCGGTAGGGGTTTTTGCTACGCAAAACCATTTGGTCGGCATCAACGTTTTCATGGACCGCTTTCTCGTTTTCGTTCAGATTCCGTTGATTGCGGCAGCGGCCTACGGCTTCCTGAAAGTATTCGAAATCGCGTCTTGGATAGCTGAAAAAGTCAACAATTATTCTTGAAAAGCCAGTAATCGAACCCGTCTACTTTCCCTTGCTTTACCAATTCAAAAGACGGGTTTTGCTTGAACGCGTCAACGTTGAATTTCAAGTCGCCCCAATACGTTTCCCACGGACCAATGAAAACGTAATCAACGCCGTACTCCGTTGCTTTAGCGCAGTCAGCGGTTTCCGCAATGAACCGCGCGTCGCGGTCTACTACGCCGTAACTCAAGCCGTGGCTCCACAGCCAACCCTGGTAACCCATTACCACGCGCCGGCCGGCTAAACTCGGAATCGGGTGGTTGTGCGCGGAACCGCACAAGAACACGGAATCGGGGGGAGTGTTTTGCTTGACCCACTCGGCTAATGCAACGTCTTCAACGGTGTATTCCTGGTGCCGCGCGTTATCGCCCCAGGCAATCCAGTAAACTGAAAGCAAGCCCGAGGCGGTGCTGAGCAAAACAACTAGAACGACAATTGCCTTGACCCAATGCGCGTTCTTGAACCGCTTCAAGAACTCGGTTAAAAACAACGCGGTCAAGACGCACAGGAAAAAGAACGCGTACAACAAGACTTTAATGGAATCCCAAGGCTGGGGCTGGAACCGGAACAAATTCCCGAAAACGAAAAGCAATAGAAAAGGAATCGCAAAAACTTTCTTGTCTCTGGGGAGAGCGAACAAGCCCGCGATTCCGAGAGCCAAGGGAACCCACGCGTTTCTAAGCCAGAATACCGCGAGCTCGAACAAATTCAATTTCGAATTCTGCTCCATCCAACCGTACTGCAACCCGAAAAACCCGCCGCCGGTTTGCTGGCTCGTCCAAAGCACTTGCGGAACCGCAAGCAAAACAAGCGGAACGAAAAACCAGAGCCATTTCTTCTCTGGCTTGAACAAAAACAAGACGCCGAGTGCAAGGCACAATGCGATAAACGAGTGACCGTGAACGAAAGGCAGCAACCCCGCTAAAACGCCTGCGATAATCAACACTTCCTTGCGCTGCTTATCAAAATCAAGCAAGAGCCACAACACCAGCAAGGCTATTGCCATGCCCATGAGCGCCGAGCGCTGGGGCAGGAACGTGGAGTCAATGAAATTCATGAAGTGAAGCTCTTCATGGTTAACCGTCAAATGCGAGTAATCCTTTGCAATCGGAAACGCGGTTCCGCCTTGATAGTCGTCGATAAAGTAAAGCAAGCCCGCGTTCCCGTTAAACAAAAACAAGAGGATGACGATTACTCCCGCGAGCTTGCTTTTAGTGAAGTCGCGCGTGAAAAAGTAAATCAGCGAAACCAGCGCAAAAACGAAAAGCAAATTAGGGACTAAAACCGCTTCACGCAAACCCAGGCCTGCAGTGACTAGAACCGCTGAAGAAAAATCAATCAAAAACGGGTAGCCGAGCGGCACGTCGAGCAACGGGTAGCGCGGCGGGAAATTGTCGGTGAACGCGAAATTCGTTATCAAACTGAAGTGAAACGGCCCATCGCCCCACACGTTGAGAAACGAATGCAGCGAACCGTCTTCATGCGGTTCCAGGTACGCGCGGAAATGCAGGAACGAAATAAAAACTATTAAGAAAAGCAAAACCAGCGCAAACTTGCGGGAATCGAACCAATCCGCTTTCAACGCATCCTCCACTTTTTTCTCAAATCGCACGCCGATGAATAGGGAAGCCGCTAAAAGCAGTAAAGTCGAGAGGTAAACGACGCTCTCGCTTAACTCGCTGAATACGAACCAAGACAACAAGAGCGCGAGCCAGCTTGCCGCGAGCCAGCCGACTGCGGGCGCTATTGCAAGCCGCTCGAACCAAGTCGCTTTCTCGCGAATGAACAAGGATGCGAGAAAGCCGAACAACAGCGCCGAAGCAACGAATGCGAAAGCAAGCAGCAACCCATTCACCAGAGCCTAAACCGGAAGCGGGCCCGACGGGATGCTCGCACCAAAATAATCTCGGCAGACTCGCGTTTTTTTCTTTTGAGCCCACCGACTTTTCTTTTTTCTAAAAAAAGAAAAGTTGGTGATTCGAACCCGCAACCTACTGGTCCGAAGCCAGTCGCTCTATCCGTTGAGCCACGGGCCCGTGCTAAACGGTTTAGTAATTAAGTTTGGTCGGAGCGCGTTTAAAACGCTATCTCAGCTAGTGCTAAAATTCAATCTTGGATAGCAACAGCGTCATTCCGCTTGCGAGTAGTTGAACGAACAAGCCGAAAACCATTGTTATCCCGAAAACGAGGAATCCCGAGAATAGCGCGAAGTTGTTGTAGAATGCGACGAAAGCCGGCACTTGCGACAAT
>JAZDMM010000026.1:0-5946 GCA_043800965.1 Microcaldota archaeon
CATGATCGCAGGAGCTATCGTAGTAGATAAGTACTACCCTGATTTAATAGAAGAATACGCCATAGGTCTAACGGCAGGAGTTATTTCCGGGCTAGTAATTAAATTGGGCGATTACTTTTTTCCCCCGCGCTCCCAGGAAAAAAACAAGTCGTGAGGTTATATCTAGCCAAAAGCAACGGAAATACTAAAGGACGCCGGCAAGCAATAACGGAAACGCTATTGACGCATCGCACTCAACAAACGCCGTGTTTGGTGGCGCGTTCGGTTTGCTGGCTTTAATCTTGCCCCAGCTAACCGCTTCTTTGGTTCTGGCTCCGCTTAGTGAGCCGTCGCGGTCACTGCCGGTCGAGATATAGACCGCGTAATCGAAACCTCCTCTCAGGATATTGGCTCCGATTGCGTGGTGTTTAGCGAAACCGCCGCCCAAGATGATGCCGCCGGTTTTGTCAGCGGTCATAACCAAATTGTGAAGTTGTTTCATGTCAGCAGTAACGTCAATCCCGAATTCTGGGTGGTCTTGCTTGAAGAAAAACAGCTGGAGGCCGAAAGCGCCGTCAGTAGGCGCAGGACAAAAAACGGGAATGTTGTTTTTGGCTGCTTGGTAAATGAAGGAATTCGAGTCGTTGATGGTAAGGCCAAGGTGGTGGATGAGTTCGGAAGGAGAGAGCATGCGGTTTTGCTTTTTCTGTAAAGCGAGCATGTCCTTGAAGAACGGCTTCAGCTGGGTTTCAAGCCACTCGTAGTGGTCGTTGGTGACGAGAATATTGCCTATTCGATTCGTGCCTTGCTGATGCAAGGCAGCGTCATCAGAGTCAAAAGAACCCAAGTCAAAGGGAGCGTTACTCTTCATCAAGTCTTCCTCAACAGAACCGATGCCAGTAATGATGCAGTCAATGAACTTGCGCTTGCAGAGGTCGGCAAAGACTTCGCGAAGTCCGGAAGACGCCATGTTAGACGTGAAAGTGAGCACGGTGAACGCTTTGTCTTTCTTCATTTGCTTGACTACTTCAACTGCTTTGCCGAGTTCGGTTGCTTGCAAGCCGGTAAAGCGCATTTGCGTAACGAGATCGGAAGCGGAGTCGGTTAGTTTGAGTCCTTTTACTTCAACCATCATAAATCAACCTCTGAACGGGTAATCGAGTGAACGCTAACGCGCTTGGCTTTAAAGAATCGCTGGGCTTCGGACGCTATCTGGTTTTGATCAAACGGCTTGCAAGAAAAAACGTCTAAATTGCAAGAGTGAATCTTCGGGAAAGTATGAAAGCTGATGTGAGACTCTGCAATAACTACGAAACCGGAATACCCGTAATCGCGGCCGGATTGAATGCGTTTCACCACCGGCGCCGTTACTTTCCTCATTCCGAGCTTTTGCGGAAGCTCGTTGAGGAACTGCTTTAAGGAAACTGCGTCCTCAAGGCGGGAAACGTTGCAGTCGAAAAGGTCGAGAGTAAGGTGGAAGCCTAATGCTCCGGGTAACGGCCTGTGAAACCTGCTTGTCAAATACGACACCAAATGATACGCTAAATCAAACGAAAGCAAGGCGAGGAAATAGATCCATTCGCCGGTTACTATCGAGACTGCGAGCGCGGCGATTTCGAGGGTGAGGCGTTGGCTGGCGAACCAGGCAACGAGTTTCGGAGTGTGCAGCTTGTTGCGTGCGCGCGAGTCAATAAAGTCATTCAGGATTTCATCGAGGAAGGAAAAGAAGACGAGAATGGTGAAGATAGTGAAGTCGATTTGCGGGAGGCCGAACAAGGCGATTACGGCGATTAAAGCTGCGATGGCGAGCTGGTGCGCCTTAAAATCGATTTTAGCAGTCAGCAAGACGCCGACGGTGATCGCGGCTATTAGTGTTGCGAGCTGAATGCTGAGCGTCATTAAGTAACCCGCGAGCAAGCCGTAAGCTAAGCCGGTAACGAACTGCGCGCGCTTGAACAAATAGACTTTCTCGTCGGTTTGAACGTCCGTTAGCTTGGTTAACAAGCCGGTCACGAAACACAATACATAAGTAAATACACTAATCATTTTCAAAAACAACTCTCACGCTGAATAGAGCTTAAAATAAGGGCGTTACGGACAGTCTTTCTTTGCCAACTTAAGGTTTTCCACGGTAAACCACGCTAATTAAATAAATTGGGCTTGATAAGTATTTAAACCGGGTTATACGGGGTTTTGGCTTATGAGAATACTGCAATTGCACTGCGATTACGCGAGGTACAAGCCGCGCCAGAAAGCGCTGAAGAGCGCTGCAGAGCTGACCGAGGAACAAAAGAAAGGCGGCGAGTTCAAGAACGTTGTCGTTGTTTTCGCGAGCTTCGAGAAAGGCGATGACGCGCTCGTGTTGAAGAAAGCAGCTGCTGACGTGGAAAAAAACTTCAAGGAAGTCAAGGCAGATACTATTCTCGTTTACCCGTACGCGCACTTGAGCAACAATCTGACGGGCCCGGGAGAAGCAGTCAAGCTGTTGGATGCATTCACTAAAGCGGTTAAGGGATTCTGCAAGACTGCGGAACAAAGCCCGTTCGGTTATTACAAAGAGTTTGAACTCAAGTGCAAAGGGCATCCGTTAAGCGAGTTGAGTAAAAGTATTTCGGGCGCTGGATTGGAAGCTGAAGTGGCTGCGCTCGGAGGCACTGAGACGAAAGTCAAGGAGATCGTGGCCAAGGAAGTTGTTTCCGAGTCCTTGAAACTAGAGGAGAAAGTCAAGCGCGAATTCTTTTTGCTGACTCCCGACGGCAAGTTGTTGAAGCCGGAGGAAGCGGAGAAGGGAAGCGACTTGCAAAAGTTCGCGGACTACGAAATAGACAAGAAGCGCGCGTACTCTAGCGAGCCCGCGCACGTGCGGTTAATGAAAGAGCACGAGATTGCGGATTACGAGCCTGCGAGCGACGTAGGCAACATGCGTTGGTATCCGAAAGGACGTTTAGTCAAGCGGCTGCTTGAGGAAGCGGTTTACCGGGATTGCGTCGGTTACGGTGCAATGGAAGTCGAGACTCCGATAATGTACGACTTGGAGCATCCGGCGTTAAAGAAATACTTGAACCGGTTCCCGGCAAGGCAGTATCTAGTGCAAAGCGACGACAAGCAGTTCTTCTTGCGGTTCAGCGCGTGCTTTGGCCAGTTCCTTATGAGCCGGGACATGGTCATTTCCCACAAGCACTTGCCGTTGAAAATGCTTGAGGTAACGAAGTACTCGTTCAGGCGCGAGCAAAGCGGTGAAGTCGCGGGATTAAGGCGCTTGCGCGCGTTCACTATGCCGGATATGCACACCCTGTGCGCTGACTTGAAGATGGCGGAGGAAGAGTTTAGGAAACAGTTTGATTTGAGCGCGGAATACTTGGACCGCTTGAATTTGGAATACGAGACGGCTTTCCGAAGCGAGAAAAAGTTCTTTGACGAGAACAAGGACTGGTTCGTTTCAATGGTTAAGGCGCGCGGAAAGCCCGCGCTGCTGGAGCTGTTCAGCGAGAGGTACGCTTACTTCATTTGCAAGTTCGAGTTCAACGTGGTTGACTCGCAAGACAAGGGAACCGCATTAAGCACTGTGCAAATCGATGTCGAGAACTGCGATAATTTCGGATTCAATTACATTGGCGAAGACGGCAAGAAACACGGCCCGCTCGTATTGCACACTTCGGTTAGCGGTGCAACCGACCGCGTTGTTTACGCTTTGCTGGAACAACAGGCGCGGAAAATAGCCGGAAAGAAAACGCCGGAGTGGCCGTTATGGCTTGCGCCGATTCAAGTGCGGTTGGTGCCGATTACCGACAAGCAGTTGCCGCACTGCGAGAAGACGTTGAAAGATTTGGAGAACGCCGGCGTTAGGGCGGACTTGGATGACCGGCAGGAAACCCTGCAAAAGAAAGTGCGCGCCGCAGAGCTTGAATGGATTCCTTTTGTTGCCGTTGTCGGCGACAAGGAAATCGCGGAGAGCGCATTAAGCGTGCGCGTTAGAAGCACGGGCAAGAACGAGAAAATGACGGTTAAGGAAGTGGCTGCGCTAATTGAAAAAGAACACCAAGGCAAGCCGAATGCGTTGTTGAGCTTGCCGAGCCACTTAAGCAAGCGCCCGTTGTTCGCTAAGTAACGGTCAAGCTGGAAGCGGGATCTTGACGGAAAACTCAACCGGTTTTTTCTTGCTTGTTTTAAGCGGCGTTCCCTCGGTAACCAGCCCTGGGCCGCGGAGAACAGCCAAGTCGCGCGACACTGCTTCCTGGTGCCGCCCGAGAACGCGCGCCAATTCCACCACGCCGGCTTCGGGGTGCCTGCGAATCGCGCGAATCAATTCAAGCCTGCGCTCGGTGAACAATTCAGAAAATTGTTTCGGCTTCAAAAACAAGACCTTCCCGTCAGCAGGCTTTCCCACTTGATTCAAAACGGCTTTTTTAAAGTCATCGAACTCCCCAATGCGAATCTCCCAATCCTCAACTTTCACTTGCGACACCTCAAATACTCTTCGTAATACCTACGCCAGTTCGAGCGAATGTCCTCCAACGATTCGTCGAAAAGCTCCTGCAACGGCTTTGGCGCGAGCCTTTGCTTGCGCCGCTTGTCTTTTTTCGGCAAGTACCGCAAATCCTTGTGCGGAAAGCCGTGCGACAAGTCAAAGCAAACCAGCGGAACACGCCGACCGCCTTCAACCGCGTAATAAACGATTACGTAGTCTTCAAGACCCGCGCCGAACTTCATTGCCACGAAAACAAAATGACACCGGTCGTCGTCAAGCGGAATCTCGAAATCAAACTCACGCATAATATAACCTCTTAGGTTATATAACCTTTTAGGTTATGGAGAAGCAGGCGTAAGGCTCACGCTAGAATAAGATAAAAACAAAACGAGGCGTGCTTTCCAGTGGCGCTCAAACGGCTTGCACGTAGCCGCCGCTCATTTTGTACAGGCAGTACGCGATTCCTACGGCAAACAATATTACTATCAATTTCAATGCAACGGCACCCCGGCTGTCAAGCCCGGGCCCGCGCATTTGAAATTCAAACAAAGGGAAAACGGGTTGGCTTGATTCATAGTTCCGGCACTAATCAAAGTGCGGATGCTGCCAACGGTATTTTTCCCACAGATTCATGTTGAAGACTACCTTAGTTCAACCCACTATAATAGAGTTATTCCGCTTCGTCCTCATCCAAATCGTCCCAGTCTTCCTCGTCGTCCGAGCCTTCTTCATCGGGAGATGCGTCATCGTCTTCCTGCATAGTCCAAATCTTCAAACCGCACACCTCTGTAAAGTGAGTTGATTTATTTTGCCCAAGTTGTTTAAAAGCTTATCTCTTGCAGACCGAGAGGAAATTAGAGTATACTTCCGCGCCGTGCTGCGAGTGCTCGACTTCCGGGTGAAACAACACGCCGTACAAAGGCTTTGACTCGTGCTTAATGGCGTGAACAAGGCAATCCGGAGACCGCGCAAGCACGCGAAAACCCGGGCACTTCTTGATTTCATCGTTGTGGCTCGCCCAAACAGTGAACTCGCGCGGCAAGCCCTTGAACAAGTCATCCTCTTCCAAAACAGTTAATTCAACGCGGCCGTACTCGGGCCTGACCGCAGGCCCTACTTCAGCGCCGTAGTGCAAGGCAATGAATTGCTGGCCCGCGCAAACGCCGATAACAGGAATGTCTAACTCATCTAGAAAACGCGAGCAGTTGCCGACGCGCGCCGACTCTCCTTTCCCTATGCGCACTGCGCCCCCCGAGAGCACGAGGCCGTCCGCATCCTTCAGCGATTCAATGCTCGCGTCGATTTCAACGATGCGCGTTTCCGTATCCAAGTCGCGGAGAGTCCGCCAAATGCGGTGCGTCCACTGGGAGCCCAAGTTAACAACCGGCACGTTCAAAGAAAATCACTCCCACTCTATGGTTGCAGGCGGCTTGTTCGTGATGTCGTAAACCACGCGCGTCACGTCATCCTTCAACTCGTTCGTGATGCGCTCGCTGATT
>JAZDMM010000033.1:0-4827 GCA_043800965.1 Microcaldota archaeon
TGAATTGATTTCATATAGGTACTAGTGAGCGAAAGGCTTTTTAAATGAAAGTTCCCAACAAATAGAGAGTAGCAGACAGGCTTACAATGGCTATTTTTAAGAGATTTTAAGCGCTGATTTTAAAGGCGTTTTTTAAGGTAAAAAAATACGTTGTGAGGGGTTGAGTTGAAATGGCTGAAAAACCGCACTTGAATTTGATTTTCACCGGTCACGTCGACCACGGTAAATCTACTTTGGTAGGCCGTGTGTTGTACGACACCGGTGCCTTGAGCGAGAACGATTTGCGCAAGCTCAAGGAGGAAGCCGAGAAAATGGGGAAGCCGACTTTCGAATTCGCTTTTGCCATGGACCAGTTGAAGGAAGAGCGCGAACGCGGAGTCACCATCGACATCGCGCACAGGGACTTTCACACCGACAAGTACTACTTTACTATTATCGACGCACCCGGGCACAAGGACTTTGTCAAGAACATGATTACCGGAGCTTCTCAAGCGGATGCAGGCGTTCTCGTGTGCTCGGCGAAGGAAGGAGTCCAGTCTCAAACCATTGAACACGCTTTCTTGATGAAAGTGTTAGGCGTCGGCCAGTTTATCGTCGCCGTCAACAAGATGGATGCCGTTAACTACGACGAAGCCGCTTACAAGAAGACGGTTGCGGACTTGACTGCGAAAATCAAGCCCATGGGTTACAAAGTGGATGCGATTCCGTTCATTCCAACCAGTGCTTACAACGGCGACAACGTCGTGAAAAAGAGCCCGAACACTCCGTGGTACACCGGCAAAACTTTCATCGAGGCGTTAAACGAATTAACCGTCCCGGCAAAGCCGTTAGACAAGCCGTTGCGCTTGCCGATTCAAGAGGTTTTCGTGGTAACCGGCCAAGGCACTGTGCCCGTAGGCCGCGTTGAATCCGGAATAATGAAGCCGGGCCAAGCCATCGTGATCATGCCTGAAGGCGTTATCGGTGAAGTCAAGACTATTGAAATGCACCACCAGGCTCTCGCTCAAGCAGAGCCGGGGGACAACGTGGGTTTCGCGTTGAAAGGCGTTGACAAGAAAGCAATCAGGCGCGGTTCGGTCGTGGGAGACCCGAAGAATCCGCCTACGGTTGCTGACGAGTTCACCGCTCAAATCGTGATTTTAAACCACCCGACTGCAATAGGCAAGGGTTACACCCCCGTGTTCCACTTGCACACCGCGCAGCTCGCGTGCACGATTATCGAAATCGTTGAGAAAAAGGACCCGAAGACCGGCCAAGCAGCCGCGGGCCCTGCTGATTTTCTGAAGACCGGCGACGTCGCGATCGTAAAGATCAAGCCGACTCGCGCGGTTTGCGCAGAGAAATACAGTGAATTCCCGGCATTAGGCCGTTTCGCAATGCGCGACATGGGTCAAACCGTTGCCGCGGGAGTCATTCTCGACGTGGTTCCGAAGAAAGCTCTCGACGTGGTTCCGAAGAAAGCTTAATTAGCTTTCTTCCCCCCAATTTTTTTCTTTTTAAATAAAGTTGGTTTTATTGAATAAAGCACGCATCAAATTGGAAAGTCAAGACGTGTCCGCTCTTGACTCCGTATGCCAGGACATTAAAGCTATTTGTTCGAAGGCCGGTACCGCAATGCGCGGCCCGATTCCGTTACCGACAAAGAAGCTGAAGATCGTTACTCGCAAGACTCCGTGCGGAGACGGAACCGACACTTACGAAAAATGGGAACTCCGCGTTCACAAGCGCTTGATTGAATTGCAAGCCGACGACCGCGTTTTGCGCGAAGTCATGCGCATCAAGATCCCGCCGCAAGTCAACGTCGAGATGACGTTAGGCTGAGTTACTTCTTTTTAGTGAACCAGTACAACCCGCCGAGCGCGAGCACTACCACGGCTCCGATTGCAGCCAGCGAGTAATCAACGCCCGCCTTGCTTTCTACTTCTCCGGCGAACAAGCTGGGTTCCGGCGGTTCAGTCGCTATTACGCCGCCGCAGTCTTGCGGACAGGCTTCAACCGACTCTCCATTGCCTAACTCGCAGTCGGAATCGCCGCAAAAAGCGGGTTCATCCGAAACGTTCGGATTGTCGTTAATCTTGCTGCAGTCCTCCACCTCGTCGTCGCAAGCCATGCAGTCCTGCGGGCACGTTTCAAAGTTCTCGCCCCCGCTCGGCTCGCACATGCTGTTGCCGCAAACCTCGTTACCCGTGTTTATTGCAATATCAATCAAGCCCGACATTCCAACGAATGTTTCAAAACCCTCGGGTTTTTCCACGCTGGAACACGCGACTTCGGTTAAGGAAACGGAATTGCCTTCAAACTGGTATTCCTTGAAGCCGGTTCCCGCGGCAATAACGCCGTTCTTGAAGTCAACGGCGTTAACCCAAGTAAGGGAGGTGTAACTCCAAACCGGCGTGGAACTCGCGCGCGAAAACAAGTAAACTTTCCTGCCGGTTGAACCCGCAACCAGCTTGCTTCCATCCGAATTCAGCTTGACGTCTCCGACTTTAGCGAAAGTTCCTTGCTCTTGAAACATCCATAACAGAGTGCCGCTCGACGTATCAAACAAGTAAACGCGGCCGTTACTGGTTCCGAAAGCCGCGTAATCTCCGTCGGCTGAAATCGACGCGGCTCGTGCATCGGTTTCCTGCGACCCGGTGTGGCTCCATTCAAGCGACCCGTCTTTAGCGAACAGGAATTTGTTCGGTTTTCCGGATTCGCCGTCGGATCCGAACGCTATCAGCGAGCAATCGTCTGAAATCGCGCTCGAGTGAACCGGCGCATCCCTCTGCAACGGCTCGCTCCTGAACAACAAAGTTCCGTCTTTCGAGAACAAGTAAGCGCGGCGGTCCGGGCACCCGCTCGAGACAGCCACGCACTCGCCGCCCGGCGTCATCGCCGGAGCGTAAAACTCGCCGCTGTTCTCGTAACCCGGAGTGCTAGTTTGGTAATGCCACACTTCGTTTCCTTCGCCGTCAAAGTAATAAATAGTGTTCCCGTTTTCACCGCAATTACTAACGCTAACCGCGATGAAATCCCCGGTTTCGGTTAATTCAAGGCCGATTCCGTTGCACGAAATGTCTTTTTTCCAAAGCGGGGTGTTGCTGTTGCGCGCGAAATAATACAACTGGTTTTCAACCGCGGCAGCGACAAACTCGCCGTCACCGGATATTCCCACTGCCGTGTTCACGCCAAAGCTTAAGGAAATGGGATCGCAATCCTTGCAAAAGCTCCACAACGGGTCGTTGGAATCCTTGGAAAACAAATAGATGTGGCGGTCGGTTGCGGCAGCGAGGTATCCGCCGTCATCGGTCAAAGCAACGTGGTAAACGATTTCGGTTCCGGTTGAAAACGTCCACAATTCTTTCCCGTTTTCGTCAAGCAAAACGATTTCGTTGTTGTCGAATTTCTCGGAGTAAAGCACGGGCCCCTGGTCCGGGCTGTCAATCATCGCAGCGCGAACTTTACCTGCGCCGTTACTCGCCTCGAAGTAGTAAAACAATTGCTTGCCTGAAGTCGGCACCAGAGTGAAAGTATACAAAGCGCCGGTTTCCGCGTCACCGCTTTGCTTGTTCATGTCGTGCAATTCGCCGTTCATCCAAATGCGCACGTAAGATGGCTCTCGGCCTTCGCCGTCTTTGTATCGCACGAAGTAAGTGTATTCAGTGCAAAGCGAGCCCATGGGCGGGTAAACGCCGTACGCCGTGATTTCCGGCGCGTCAACCATCTCGGCTTCAGTGAGCTTCGGCACGTCCACGCCATACTTGTCTTCGGCTGAAACCAAACCAAAAATAAAAACCGCGAAAAACAAGAATGCGAAAATCTTTCTCAAACAGCACCGCCTCCTATTGCGTAACTCTTTAAAGCTTTAATAGACTTGTTTCCTAGGTGATCGTCGCATGAAAAAGCTTTTCGCGTTAGTCTTGCTTTCGTTCGTTTTATTGTCCGGCTGCGTCCAGACGCCGCCTGAAGCAACGCCCACGCCATCAACGTCTATCCCGCCCGCCACCCCAACTCCAACCGCCCAAGCAACGGTTTCCCCTACTCCTTCTTCGGCAGTGCCTGGCTTCAGCGTTGACATGATAGCGAATACGTGCCAAAGCATCACTGCGCCTTCCATGTGTTTTTCTAATTCAGCCGACTTCAGAATAGAGCTGCCGGCAAGCGAATGCAATACTTTTTTCGTCGAATCCGTTCAAGAAGACGTTGAGGAAATCGAAATACCGCCTTACGGCACGGTGCCGGTGCGAGTGAAGAAAATAGCGTTTAAAACCACGGGATTACCCGAGCCTTGCTATTCGGTCATCACTTGCGTAGGCGATCCCGCGATAGTCGTTACCGGAACGTACTCCGATTTCGTTAAAGAAGGGTTGGGTGCGGTGTATGCGTTCGAGGTATTTTTAGATGGCGAGAAAATAGCTCGTTTCCCGACGTACGGCTTGCCTTGCGGCGAAGCCAACGGCGGTTGCGCGTGCCCCGGCGAGTTCGAGTGCAATGAAGACGATAAGTATCCCGACCCGAGCCGCCCGATGATTAACGAGTGCGTGTTTCCGGGCGGGGCAAGGCAAATCTGAATCGGCGTCAGCAATATTCAGCGCGGAATTCCATTTTCTTTAAATGGCGATTTCACCAAGGGAAGCGCAAGCCAAGGCACGCAAGGCGGGCTGGCGCGAAGCAGCGAGAGTCGGCAAATGGTTCATGCTGATTGGCGTTCCGCTAACCGCGTTATTCAACATGGCTAATTACAAGCCTACAGTTGCGATTCACGATGTTCCAACGCCTCCTGCGCGTTCCGCAAAAATGTGGAGCGAGGAGAAAATCGCTCGAATGAATCGCGAAGCGCCTTTA
>JAZDMM010000052.1:0-4304 GCA_043800965.1 Microcaldota archaeon
AACGTGAACCACGTTGCACGCTTCAGTCAAGCGCGCGTGCAGCACTTCCTTTACCTTGCTTTCCCCGCCTGCGCCTACGCTATTTGCTCCAATGGATGCGCAGCTTCCGGCGCCTGCAACTCTCTCCGAGCAAATACCGTCCCGGTAAGACGGGCTGCCTTCGAAAACGAATTTTTTGAAGAACAAGAACGCCTTGTCGTAGTAGTCGAACAACGGGAAGTTGATTCCCAACAACAAATCCTTGTCCGCAATAGACCCCGAGCGAATCACGTTCCCGCCTTTGTCAACCGCTTGCATGCGCGGCATTGCGCCGTAAAGCTGGGTCGAAACGTCGTGCGGCGGGGGTTCATTCGGGTCTATAGTCGTAAGATTCAAAATGAACGTGCCTTTTTCGCAGCCCGGGAGCACTTCGCACGGTTCGCCCCAAATCGTTTCTTCAACGCAGCACTGCTTGTTGCTTGCCGGCGGAACTGCGTTTGCGAAATTGTTGCAGTCGAACAGGTTTTGGTTAAACAACAAGTCGCAAAGCTGTTTGTACCTTGCATATTCCGTGGCGGTCGCGGGTCCGGCTAAAATCTTGAATTGCTCCGGGTTGACCGGCTCAAACGGAATTCCTTCGAAATACCGTGCGCGCGGCTCTCCGCTTGTCGGGTCAGGGTTTTGCAGCGTTTTAATCCAGCCGGGCAAGCCGTGCAAGTCAGCCAGGTACAGTCCGGTCGCGGTGTCCGTATCCGCGCTGCAAATAGAGTAGTGAATCAAGCTGAGAATTTCCTTGCAAACAATGTACCTGTATTCGGCTTGTGTTACGGTGCTTCCGCCGTCGGGGTTACACCCCTGGCCCGGGCCGTACGCAGGATTCGTGGTAGCCGGGTCAATGCACTCTCCGTTAGTCAAGTCAAAGCCAGCTCCCGCAGGCGGGTTCGACACGTCGATTTCGAGCCAGCATTGCTTGGTAAAGTATTCCTCTACTGTTTTTGATAGGGTTTGCCGGAAAACGCCTCCCAAGTCAGTGCGCTGAATTTCCAGGAGCGAAGTCAGCTTGGAGTGGTACGCGTCGTTCGCGACTTGAGTGGTTGCAACTGTTTCCCCGCGGCCGAGGTTGGCTACGAACACCACCGCAGCCAGGAAGATAATCGTTCCAATCAACGGAGCCGCGATAAACGCTTTCTTGTTCACGTTTTTTAGAACTCCACGCGGCAATATATTAATTAGGTTGACGCGCTCGGCGAATTATAGGGCTGATTTTCAAGTACCATATATAGTAATAGCCTACTATCAGGAGAATCAAGCTGAAGCGGAACAAAAAGCCGTGAAACAATTCCGATAACGCGGCTTGCCGGGCGTCGAACAACAGTAACGTAACGGCTATTCGCAACGGATTCAATGCAAGCAATACGAAAACGCCTAGAGCCGCGCCGTAAACGCGCTGCCGCCAGCTTCGGTCCCAAGTGGCGAGTATTACGCCGATTAAAACAGCGAGCTCGAGCCCGCCACCGCACAAGTCCACGAATTCCGCGTCGAATTCGGCGTTAGACAAATGCGGGTTGTCGGGGAAGACTGCGGTTGTTTGAACTCCGGCGGTTGATAGCAAGGCTTGCGTGGAGTAAGCGGCAGTTGTTTTCAGCGCGTAGTTTAGCGGAGTGAAGAAAACGAGCGCGTAAGCAACTGCGAAAAAGACGAGGAAGCCCGCGATAAACTTTAAAGCCTGCGCGAGCATCTTCTTATTGCGTTTTTTCATTAGCTTTTAGTAAGCGCGAGTGAAATATAATACAGGCGGGGAAATGGCGGAATACGATTTCAAGGCAATTGAAGGAAAGTGGCAAAGCAAGTGGTTTAGTGAAAAAGCGTTTGAGCCGGTTCGCGGCGGAAAGCGGAAATTCTTTTTCACGGTTCCTTATCCTTACGTTTCCGGTTCCTTGCACGTGGGGCACGGCCGCACGTACGCGATTGCCGACGTGTTCGTTCGCTTCAAGCGAATGAACGGGTTCAACGTTTTATGGCCCATGGCTTTTCACATCACGGGGTCGCCGGTTCTCGCGATCAGCTCTAAAATAGCTGGCGGCGACGAGGAAACATGGAGATTGTACGAGGATTACGTGCGCGTCTATGAAGGCGCGGATGCGGTTAAAGTCGAGAAAATCGTTGCGTCCTTCGCCAAGCCGTGGGAAGTGGTTAATTATTTCTCGAAAAAACTCGTGCAAGACTTTAAAGGCATTGGCTTCTCGCTTGACTTGAGCAGGCAGTTCACTACTGGCGACCCGGAGTACAATCGTTTCATTGAATGGCAGTTTCACAAATACGCAGAAAAGGGGTACCTGACTCAAGCGAGTTATCCGATTTTGTACTGCGCGTCTTGCCAGCACGCGGTCGGTGAAGACGACATCAAGGACGGTGACGTGAGCCCTGTTGAAGTCCAGCGTTTCGTTGCCGTCAAGAGCAAGTTCGAAGACGGCTTCCTTGTTTCCTGCACTCTCAGGCCCGAGACCGTATTCGGAGTAACGAATTTGTTCGTGAATCCAAACGAGCCGATAGTCAAGTGCGTGGTTGACGGCGAGATTTTGTTTGTGAGCCAGCCGGCTGTTGAAAAAATGCGGTTGCAAGGCAAGAACGTTGAAGTGCTCAAGGAACGCAAGGGCGCGGACTTTATTGGAAAGGACTGCGTTACCCCGCTCGGCGTTAAAGTTCCGATTTTACCCGCGTCTTTTGTTGACGTGAATAATGCGTCCGGCTTGGTGCATTCTGTTCCGGCTCACGCGCCTTTTGATTACGCTGCAATTGAAGAGCTGAGGAAAGACGAGAAAACGCTTGCCAAATATTCCGGGTTGAAAAGCAAAATAGAGAAAATCAAGCCGATTTCGCTTATTTCCCTAGGGGGCTACGGCGAGTTTCCCGCAGTCGAGCTAGCGCAGAAAATGAAAATAGCGAATACGCGCGAAAAAGGCAAGCTCGAGAAAGCAACCCAGCAATTGTACAAGGAAGAATTCTACAAAGGCAGGATGAAAAAAGGCCTTGGCGAGTTCGCGGGCTTGACGGTTGCCGAAGCAAAAGAAAAAGTCGGCGCTTGGCTAGTCAAGCAGAATCACGCGTTCGAGTTTTTCGAGGCAAGCCGGTCCGCAGAATGCCGCTGCGGCGGGAGGGTGATTGCAGCTGTTCTCGAAAACCAGTGGTTCCTTGACTTTAATGCGGGTAATTGGAAAAAGGATTCGTCAAAGGCATTAAAGCAGTTGAAATTGATTCCGGAAGTATACCGCAAGCAGTTCGAGGATGTAATTGAGTGGCTCGACAAGCGCCCGTGCGCGCGCCGCCGCGGACTCGGCACGCAACTTCCGTTTGCGAACGAGTGGGTCATCGAGTCGTTAAGCGATTCCACTATTTACATGGCGTTTTACACGGTTATCAAGAAAATCCGCGAGCACGGCTTAAGCTTCAAGCAACTGACCCCAGAGTTCTTTGACTTTGTTTTTTTGGGTGTTGGTGACGCTAAGCAAGTTGCTGGTTCGCTGGGCGTTACTCCCGAGGCGTTATCGGACATTAAAGCGGAATTCGAGTACTGGTACCCGAATGACCAGCGCCATACTGCGATGGCGCACGTGTCCAACCATCTTTCGTTCTTTATTTTCGCGCACACCGCGGTTTTCCCGGAAAAGTACTGGCCTAAGGCAATCAGCTTGAACGAGCTCGTGATTGCGGAAGGCACGAAAATGAGCAAGAGCAAAGGCAATGTTGTTTCCTTGAACGACATTAACCGCGAGTACGGCGCAGACTTGTTCCGCCTGTACGCAGTCGGCACCGCCGACTTGTCGAATACGCTTGACTTCCGGAAAAAAGACGTGAAGGCAATGCACCGCACGCTTTCGCGCATGTACGCGGTTTTAAGCGAGCTCATTGAATTAAGGAAAAACACGCCAAAGGAAAGCGGCTCGAATTCGGCGAAATGGTTCTTGTCTAAATTCGCGTCTTCATTTGCCAAAGGCTCGAAAGCGCTTGAGGAAATGCGCTTGCGCGATTACGTGCAGCTTTCCTTTTTCGAGTTGTTAAACAATTACGATCATTTCTTAAAGCGCTCGCCTCCGGAAGACCGCGCATTCGTTGCTTCGAAAGTTGCTTTGCCTTGGATTCAATTGCTCGCGCCGTTGATTCCTCACGCGTGCGAAGAATTATGGCAGAACTCGGGCAACAAGGGATTTGTGAGCTTGAGCGAGTGGCCCGCGGTTCCGAAGGACTGGATTGACGAGTCGGTTGAAGCGCAAGAAGATTTCGTTGCAGGCGTTTCCACAGACGTCAAGAAAATCCTTAAAGTGTGG
>JAZDMM010000065.1:0-2683 GCA_043800965.1 Microcaldota archaeon
AACTCGTGTTAAGAGAGAAACCGTTAGCAACCAACTCGGGAACGTCAGCTGTTTCCCCGCCTGCAATGAAACAACCCGCTTCGTCAGCGCCTTTCTTTATTCCCTCGGTTAGTTCGGAAATAAACTTTGGATTCGACCGCCGGACATCGAGAATATCAACAACCGCTTCCGGCTTTGCGCCGCAGCGTATTGCGTCGTTAACAACCATTGCAACCGCGTCAATCCCGATTGAATCGTACTTCTCCGCCATCTCGGCGAGCAGCGCCTTAGTGCCCACGCCGTCGCAGGTAACGAGGTAATACTCGCTAGCGCTGAGCTCGAACAAATCGTTATACGGCGTCTTCAAGGCAACCGGGGCATTAAAGGAAAAACGCTTGGCTTTCGCTCGCAAATCACGGTCAACGCCCGCAGCTGAATAAGTAGCTTCCCGCAACCCTCACAACCCTGTTAGAATAAGGCAAACAATGCTTTAAACCCTTGCCGAAAACGCCGGAAAAAAACCAAAAGAATAAATATGTCGTTCAACGTACATAACAGATGGCTTTTTGCCTGGATTTATTCGGGATACTGCTCGTGATGGCGTCGGGCATCATTATTTGGGAAATCATCGAGCACGGCCTCTTGTTCTAGTTTCCGGCTTTCCCCCATCTTTAAAGAAAAAAACGTTTTCGGCTCTCGGGGGCCGCTTTCCACCGGAACCGAAGAACCACCAAAGCGCAGCTAAGACAAGCACTAACAACGCCAATTGCGAAAAGCCGAGCGAGACGGAAAAGACGGTTTCGAGAAGCGGCAAAACTATGAAAAGCAGGAACAAGCCGGTTAAAGCGAATACTCCAAAGTTAATGCGCTCGACAACGCGTGATTTGATTTCACGAGCCAGCTTAAACAGGTTGTAAACCGGGAGCAAAGTCACTGCAGCGAGAAAAGCTATGGCTAGGTTGAACGCGGGAACAGAAAATCCCGCGATTGAAACGAACTCCCCGCGCAAGAGAAACCACGCGACGAGCGCGAACCCGGATAACACGCCTACAAAAGCAAGGTTTTCGGCTATCCGCAAAACCGATTTCTGGGTGAACGCGCGCAAGCGGGTGGCGTTTTCGCTCAAGGAATCTAGGGCAGCCGTTGCCCGCGAGGCAGCGCTCCTGCCGCGGCGCTTGAACCACGACGGCACTATCGAGGGAACGAAAGACGATATGGGGTCAAGTTTGGATAACGCGATTGAGTTAATTAACGCGGAAACGAAAACCAAGGCAGCAACCACGCCTATCAAGTCAAAGCCTACCGTGTTCTGGCCCGAAGCAGCAATCAACAATGAAAATTCTCCGACCGAGAGCATGGCGAGACCCGAGAAAACCGCTGATTGCGAAGAAAAGCCGAACAAGAACGTGCTGATTGAAGTGCCTGCGAATTTGAACAAAAGATTCGCGGCTATCAGGATTAAAATCAGCGCGTAGTTGTCAATCAAAGACTGGGGGCTCACGAACAAGCCCATCGACAGGAAAAAGATAGAAGAAAAAACAAAGGCAAACGGGCTGATTGCCTTGGTTAATTCCTCGCCTCGCGGAAGCGATGCGACCAAGCTGCCCGCGAGAAAAGCGCCGATTGACGCGCTCAAGCCAACTGCCTCGGCCAAGTAACTCAAGCCAACGCCGAGCCCCAAGGCAGCGAACGCCATTGTTTCATCGGACTGGTACTGCGAAAGCCAGTCAAGCAAAACCCTGATGAATTTGGATAACACGAGGTAAGCTGCGCCGAACAAGGCGAGCGCATAAACCGTGTTTACAAGCAGGGAAGTGCCGGTGAAAATCGGCGAGTCTATGCTGGAAAACAAAGTCAGGAAGAATACCGCGAAAACGTCCTCGACTATCAGGGTTCCCACGAGAATCTGGACTTCCGGCCTGGAAGCCAAATTCTTCTGATTAATGATTCGCACCATTAACGCGGTGCTGGTAATGGCGAGGATAGCCGCGATGTGCAAGGCCGCGAGACGGTTTAAGCCCAGTAAACCGGCGAGCTGGAAAGACAGGAAGAAAACGAAGCCGAGCTTGACTACGGCTATTGCCAGCACTTTCAAGCCCGAGCGCAAGAGCTTGCTCACGCTGAACTCAATGCCGATCGTAAACAACAGGAGAACCGCACCGATTTCAGCGAAAACGGAAATCGTTTCCGACTGCGTAACCAAGCCCAAGACTCCGGGACCCGCGAGCATTCCCATGAAAAGCAAGCCAAGAACCGCGGGCTGCTTGAACCGAATAGCTAAAGCACCGCCTATTGCCGCAAACAAAATGAGAAAACCGATTTCGGAAAAAAGCATTGCCATGGCAGGAAAGCATCACTCAATAGTCGCTTAATTCCTTTTGCTTTCTCTGCAGTCCCTTGATCTTGGCTCGCGGATTAGCGACTTCGTAATCCAGCTTGAAGTACTCGAAGCCGTCGTTATCCAGCATTTTCTTCGCGTTCGGAGTAATGTTCGGCGAGCAAAGTATTCCGCGGACTCTGCGGCCCTTGCGCTTCTGCAACTCCTCGACGTAACGCTTAAGCTGCGTGACGGCGTCGAGGCCCGCGTCACGGCGCTTTAGCTCGATTACCACGAGATTACCGGCCTTGTCTTCCGCTAAAATGTCAATCGCGCCTTTAGGCAAGCGCGACTCGTTTTGAATAGGCTTCAAACCGTCCTCAATCA
>JAZDMM010000075.1:0-2250 GCA_043800965.1 Microcaldota archaeon
AGCAATACCCGAGTTTAAGGTGGGTGCGGGATAGTGGAGGAAGTAATCAACGATTTCGAGGAATTCTTCAACTCTAAAATGAAGTCCGAGCTCTTGGACTTGGCTGCCGCTTACCCGCAGTTGCGCAGCGTTGAAATAGACGTGCAGGAACTCGCTGTTTTCAAGCCTGTTTTAGCAGACGGCGTTATTGAGAATCCCGACGAGTACCAGCGTTTGGCTGAAGACGCTTTGTCGCGCATGAATCTCCCGGTTTCTTCAGACAGGAAGTTTGCTCCGCACGCGCGGTTCTGTAATTTGCCGGGAACGAGCGATGTCATGGCCATGGATTTAGGCGCTGACCACTTGAACAAGCTCGTTAACGTTGAAGGCGTAATTAGTTTATTGACGGGAATCAAGCCCAAGCTTAAGATCGCGTTGTGGGAGTGCCGTCACTGCGAGGCGACTCTCAAGACTTTTCCGGGAAAGCAAGGGGTTATTCCGCCAACCGAGTGCAAGTGCGGCCAGCGTGATTTCCGGTTGCTTGAGGATACGAGCGAGTTCGTGAACATGCAGAACGGGCAAGTGCAGGACTTGATCGAGCGCATCAGCGGGAATGTGCAGGCTTCGCAAGTGGATTTCTGGATTGAAGACGATTTAACGAACACGCTCGCCCCCGGCGACCGCGTTGCTTTGACGGGAGTGCTGCGGTTGATGGAAGTGAACAAGCCGGGGCAAAAGAAGTCGAGCATTTACTCGAAGACGTTCGACGTTGTTCACGCGCGCAAGCTCGAGAAGGAGTTTGAAAAGCTGGAAATCACGAAAGAAGAAGAGCGCGAGTTAATCGAGCTGTCTAAAAAGCCGAATTTAGAGCAGTTGATTGTCGGGAGCATTGCGCCGAGCATTTACGGCCACACCGAGTTGAAGAAGGCGATTGCGCTGCAGATGTTCGGGGGAACGCCGAACAAGGTTCTGCCGGATGGCGAGAAAATCCGGAGTGACATGCACGTTTTGTTAATTGGAGACCCGGGTTGCATCATAGCTGATGAACGCGTGGTTTTGGGTAACGGGGCAATAGTGAAAATAGGCGAAATGGGTTCGAAGCACCTTGAAGAGATAAACGCGCCTGTTTTAACTGGCCAAGGGTATAAGCGGGCCGTGGCTACCACGTTCCACTGCTATCCCCAGCAACCCGTTATTGAAGTTGTTACTGAGTCTGGAAAATGCATCAAAGGGACTTTCAACCATCCTTTGCTGGTTGTAAACGGAATGCGGCGGGAGTGGAAGCGGCTAGACGAGCTTAAAGTCGGGGACCGGCTTGCAACCGTAACTTGGATTCCGTGCACTATAACGCGTTTTCTCGATACCGGCTGGAAGAAAACCGAACGGCGCCTCGGCCCGCGGTCTAAAGCAAAAATTCCCTTGAAACTCAACCCGCAGTTGGCTGGTTTGCTCGGTTACGTTTTAGGCGACGGTTGGGTTACGCGAACAAGAGTTGCTTTTGACGTGAATTCCGAAGAGCAGGATTTGATTCCGCTTCTCTCGCAAATCGTTGAAAAGAACTTCGGGCGTTTGCCTAAAGTAAGAGTCGAGCGCAGGGCTGGAAAAAAGCCCATGACTGTTGTAGAAGTTCACGACGTCGATGTCGCGTTTAATCTTCAATTCCTGCGCGAAAAAAGAGTTCCGGATTTGGTTTTAAGGTCCGGGAATGCGGTTGCCAAGGAATTCTTGGCTTGGTTGTTTGAGGCTGACGGTTGCGTTTTCTCTAAAGGCCGCGGCAAACGCGCGGTTCAACTCAAGTCTTCGGAAATCGAGTTGTTGAGGGACGTTCAAGTTTTATTGCTGAGGTTTGGAATTCACTCGAGAATAATAGGAAACAATTTGGCTATCCGGCGCGCGAAATCAATCCGCGCTTTTGCTGAAAACATTGGTTTCAAATCCGTTAAAAAAACAGGCAGGCTGAAAAAACTCGTTAAGGACTGCAAGGATTTGCAGCACGAGCTCGGTCAGCAACGCAGCGAGAGAATAATTTCGGTAAGGCCTTGCGGAGTGGAAAACGTTTTTGACATCGAGGTTCCGCAAGGAAACCGGTTTATTGCTAACGGAATCATTTCCCACAACACCGCGAAGAGCCGGATTCTCCAATATATCACGCTAGTTGCGCCTAAGTGCATTTACGTTGCCGGTCGCGGGGCCAGTGGCGTAGGGTTGTGCGTTGCCCCGGATTCCCTAGTGTTACAGAATGATTCAGGCTTGGACGAAATTTCCCGAGTT
>JAZDMM010000086.1:0-6982 GCA_043800965.1 Microcaldota archaeon
CAATGGCTTTCGTTGCAGGCGGAGCCTTTGCGTTCGCCGCCTTCTTCCTCCCCGTTTACTTGCAAGGCCTCGGCTTTAACGGGCTTGAAATCGGGTTCCTCGTCGGATTAACGTCCATAGCCGCGATTTTCGCGGCTTTCCCCGCAGGCTTGTTGAACGATTTGTTTTCAGCGCGCGCCGTCTTGGTTTTTGCTTTAATTCTCGGCGTGGTTTTTTTCCTTGCCGTAGCGTTTTCAAGCGTTTTCTGGCTCATGGCGCTTTTGTTCCTCGCCTTCGGGGTTTCGCGAATGGCGTTCTTCACAACTCTCGAAACCATTTTATTGAAGGCGAAGCAGCCGGGTGCGGAAGGAAAAAAGTTCGGCGTTTTCGGGTTGTGGCGTTACGTCGGCTGCGGTTTAGGCGTGGTAATCGGCGGAGCAGCCTTGTTCGCGCTCGACTTCAGGCTGACGTTCGCGGGAATAGCAGTTTTGCTGGCTGCTTTGCTGCTGCCCGCGTTTTACACGGGCAAGAAAATCAAGGCGGATTTTCAGCTCTCGGATTACGGCAAGGGGTTTACGCTAAAAACGGCGTTGTTCGCGCTGGTATTGTTTTTGTTCTCGCTGCATTGGGGGGCCGAAACCACGTCTTACGCGCTGTATTTGAAGGGCGGCTTGGGCTTGAACGCGGTTTTATCCGGAGTCTACATGGGCATTCCCATCGTGATTCTCGGAGTAGCGACTTTTTACGCGGGCAAGAGAATCGACAAGAACCTGAGTTTCAAGACGCTTTTCCTGCTTGGAATACTATTGTCCGGCGCAGGCCAAGTGTTGATGGTTAATCCCGATGTCGGCGTTTCGTTTTTCTGGCGCGTGATTCACGAAATCGGCGACGGCTTGTTCGTTTTGACGGAATTCATCTGGATTTCCCTATTGTTCGAAAGCAGGAAAATGGGCGGGAGTTACGGCGTACTCACGACCATAATGATGCTCGGGAGTTTCGCGGGCGCCCTAATATTCGGGCCCATGGGCCAGGAACTCGGCTACGGCACGCCGTTAGTGGTTAGCGGGTTAATCGTTTTCGCCGAAGGAATTTTGCTTGCGGTTTACTTATCGCGCAAGAAGCTGAAGGTTCGCCGTTCCTTCCCTTTCTTCGGCGCCGGGCCTTAACTCCCGGGAGCGCAAAAAGTTATAACTTTTGGCTTGCTAACCAATTCATCAAGGAGGTGGCGTGTTTTGGATAAACGGCTTATCGCGGGAGTATTTTTGTTAGTTGCAGCGGGATTGATTTTTGCGGTAACTGTTCCGGTAAATCCCTCGAAAGGGCACGCGGTTGTTTCCATTCCCGACCACGCGGTTCAAGTCGCGCCCGGAGTTTTTGATTTGGGTTACGCAATGCACGAAGGCAAGCTCGTGAAAGGATTCGCTTTCGTTGACTACAAGAAAGGGTTCGGCAAGCCCGGAACGCAGTGCGGAAACGGAGTATGCGAGCCGGGTGAAAACGCGAAAAAGTGCCCCGCTGATTGCGGAGGCGCAACGCCGACTCCGACTGTTTCGCCTACTCCGACCCCATTGCCTTCACCGACTTGCTACGGCTTCCTTGCTAACGGAGCCAAGTGGAAGACCGTAGAGCCGTACTTGGTTAACCCGCAAAACACCGCTGGCTTGGACGAGGGATTTGTTTTCCTGAATTTATTCGACGACATCGCGAAATGGGAGGCTGCAGCCGGAACTGACATTCTAGGCAACCCGTTCGTTTCTAATGAAACGCTTGAAGCCGATTTTTACTCCCCGGACGGCTTGAACGAAGTATACTTCGGGGACGTGGCTGACAACGGTGCAATCGCGATAACCGTTGTTTGGGGAATTTTCTCAGGTCCGCCGAGCCAACGCAAGTTGATCGAATGGGACCAAGTGTACGACCAAGTGGATTACCCGTGGTCCGCGAGCGGGGAAGCCGGCAAAATGGATTTCGAAAACATAGCGACTCACGAACTCGGCCACAGCATTGGCTTGAACGACCTTTACACGGGTGAGTGTTCCGAGCAAACCATGTACGGCTACGCCGATTACGGGGAAACCAACAAGCGAACGCTCGAAGCCGGTGACATAACCGGAGTGCAACAGCTTTACGGTTGAAAACCGTTTCGTGCACCGGATTCTTCCGCTAGCTGGGTCACCATGCCTTTTGGTGCATAAACGAAGCATATTTAAAGCATAATCCGTATGTTGTTTATAAAGAGTTTTGCCTGGGTGGTGCGAGTGAACGTGATTTTCAAAGGAAGAGCAAGGGAAATTTTAGAGGATATGGTTGCGCAAGGTTACGCTAACACGAAGTCTGAAGCGGCTAGAATGGCGGTTATTTTCTTCGGAGACTCCCGCTTGTCTGAAGCGGAAATGGTTAACCGGAAAATCGATAAGATGGACCGGGAGATTGCTGAAGGAAAAAGAAAGCTTCTGGGCCCCGAAGAGGCTTTAGGCGAGTACGCCAAACTATTGAAAAAGAGATAGGGGAATGTATCGCGCAACTTTTCACGAGGATTGGCTTGAGAATTTCAAGAAACTCGACCGTCCGGTTAGCGAACGGGTTGCAAAGAAAATAGAAAAGGTACTTGAAAATCCGAAGAAAAGGCATCTTGGCGGCCCGGCAAAATATTTCGTGGACGAAGTAGGTCAATACCGGCTAGTTTACCGGGTTTTTGATGACACTTCGAGCGTCCGGTTTTATTTCATCGGAACCCACAAGGAATACGAAAAGTGGTTCAAGCAATTCTTTTAACTTCGGCTTGGCTAATACTTTAAGTTGAGTGCATGGATTTGTTTGTTTCAACCAGCAGAAAGCCCAGCCAGCACACGCGCACGCTCGCGAGGCAGTTAGCGCACGCGCTACGGGCAACTTACGACAACCGCGGAAAGAGGTCGCTTTCCGAGGTTGCGGCAATTGCGGAGCAAAAAGGATTGACGCGGTTGATGATAGTTTACGAAAAACACGGCAACCCGCATTCCCTCAACTTTTTGGCTGACGGAGAATGGTTGAATCCCGTTGTGCTGATTGGGAGAGTTGAACTGCGCGAGAGAGGGAGAGTAAAGCTGCCGCGGGACGTGTCGTTTAAGGCGAAGGACGAGGACGGGGAGCGGCTCGCGAAATTGTTCGGCTTCGAGAAGGCGGAGACGAGCGATGCCGTTACCTGCATGCTGAGCAGAAAGAGCATTGAATTCGAGTACGACGGCGTGAAAGTCGGGCCCGTCGTTGAAATAAGGAATTTAATTGACGAGGAAGCTAGTGGTACGGAGTGAGAGCAGGTGCTTAGGCTATTTTTTATACTTAGTTTAAGATAGTGTAGTTATGAAAAAATCCTTGTTTCTAGTTTCAATCGCTTTCTTTGTTTTTTTTCTAGCTCCCTCTTTTTGCTTCGCTTTAGAGAGTACGCAAACGGTGCCGTTTGCGGTGGACAGTATAGACCACGTAGTCCAAGCTGGAATCCAAGCTGACTCGCCGCCTAAGAAATTCCCCGTTAAAGACAAGCCGCGTAGTTTCACTAAAGCAGGAGAGTTTACGGTTGACTTCGAGCTAGCCAAGACATTAGCGCAAGCTGGGATCGTTTTCAATGCTAAAGACGCTGAAGACTACGCTGAAACAGAAGAGATTCCTTTGCTAGTCGAGCTTGACAACGAGGTCGCGCCAGCGCAGGCAGTTGGAACAGCGGTTGTTTCGCGTTCAAGTACAGCAGCTTCAGCTGTTTCTTCGGCAGGCGGCTCGTTGAAGTACAAATACCACCTACTGCCCTTGCTAAGCGTTTCAGTAAAAAGAGGCCAGCTCGTTTTTTTCTCCGCCTCGATTCGCCAATTGCTTAACGTCAAGAGCATTGAAGTCGATTCTCAAGTCGAGGCGTTTTTGGACGAAAGCGTGCCGATGATTTTCCCGCCTGAGGTCAAACAGCAACTGGAAGCGAAATACGGCAAGAAAATAGACGGCTCAGGAGTCAAGATTGCGATTCTCGACACGGGAATAAAGAAAAACAACCAGGATTTAGACGACTTGGACGACAACCCAGCTACGAGCGATCCTAAAGTTATTTTAGAGCATGATTTTACTAGTGGTGATAGCGATGCAACTGACGGCAACGGTCACGGTACTCACGTTGCTTCAACAGCCGCGGGCACGGGTCAAGCGAGCAATTACCAATTCGTTGGAGTTGCGCCCAAGGCGCAGTTGTTGATTGGAAAAGTATTGAATGACTACGGGTTTGGCTATGACTCCGGAATTATCGCGGGAATAGAATGGGCAGTTGACAACGGCGCTGACGTTATTAGCATGAGCTTAGGCGGCGACGGCGACCAGCCGGATTTGAATAGCGCAGTTGAAAAAGCAGTTTCCGAAGGCGTCGTAGTCACCGTGGCCGCTGGAAACGACGGCTCGGATTATTACACAATCGGAAGCCCGGCTAGAGCGCCTTCGGCAATCACCGTAGGTGCAATCAATAAAGACAACAAGTTAGCTGCGTTCAGCAGCAGGGGCCCGGTGCAAGGAGTCTTTGCAGTCAAGCCAGAGATTGTTGCCCCGGGAGTCAGCATTTGCGCTGCCCGAGTGCAAGGAGGCAGCATAGAACAGGAAATAGTTGACTACGGTGGCGTGGGTTATTTCGTAAGCAACTATCTTGCGCCTTGCGGTTCAACTGATTATGAAACTGCGAAGTACTGGGCCATTTCGGGCACTTCAATGGCCACGCCGCACGTTGCAGGCGCAGCCGCACTGGTTCTTCAAATTCATCCGGACTGGACTCCTTCACGGGTTAAAAGCGCGTTGGTTCAAACAGCAACGCCTTTGCCGAAAGGCACCGGTGACCCCTCCGACGTTTTTTATAACGTATTCGAGCAAGGTGGCGGCGAGGCAAGCATAGGCCCTGCAATAAGCGCAAGGTTTGAAGTCTCTCCCGCAGCTATAAGTGGCGGCGTTCAAGGGCCTTCAACGAAAGAGTTCAAACCAGATTTTGTTATAGGAAACTGGGCTAAAGGCGTTTACGGCTTTAAAATCGTTTCAAGCAAGTTCAAGAACATTGAAACCGGAGAAAAATTTGATGTCGCGAATTCTTTCTCAACCGTCTGCGTTCACGGGCAAAACTACGGCAAGCCGCAAGGCAGCGTGGACGTCTCGAGCCTTCCGTTAGGCGTTTACTCCGCTTACTTTTCGATTGACGTTTATCCAGACTGCGATTTCTCCAAACAAGCTGAGGAAAAATTGGTTTTACCCGTTGGCTTTGCAAAAGTGGTTTCATTAAAAATTTCCGTTATCAACGCGCCTGCCGCACCCCCATCATTCACTTTGTTTTCGTGCCTGAACGTCGACGTTCGTTACTCGAGTGATGAAACCGTTCAGCTCGCTAGTGATTGGGATACTAAAATCTATGACGCGCCGCTTGAGCCCGTTGCTCGTTACGTGACCCATTCAACTTTTGATTTAGACAGCAGGGTCATCGTGGAAGTTGAGCACAGGGTGGTGGACTCGTCGGGGTCTAAAATACTTAGTGAAGACAATACGATGTCGATTTACTATTTTATAGATAAGATCGATTTTGGCCCTGGCGAGGACTCTAAGGAAATCATCTATGACTTGAGCAAGGCAAAACAACTGGTAAGTGATGTAGGAGACATACTTGGCCCTACGAAAATGGTGTTAAGCGGTGGCCATTCTGTACTTGATGCTTCCACGCTTTCAAACGAAAAAAATATTTATATGTTTAACGCTTTTGGTTTTTTCCTGCCAGAATTGCCCTCTTCATTCAACATCCGCTTTAAAAATTTCGTGAACCCGAATCCGACCTCGCTTTTCGGCGACTACTCTCTCGACGTGACTTACAACGCAAGAGAAAAAACGCCGTTGGGGGAAGCTAACGTGGCTTTGTTGCCTACGTTTTATCCTTACCCGTTCAATAACAATGACGTAATCGAGTTATCCGAGCTGGAAGAGTCCACGGTTTTTATTGAAAAAACAATTCCAGATACCCGCGCCTTGATTGGAATCGGCGCCACTACCGCTAATCTCCTTCCGTTTTACAGTACTTATGAGCTTGCGAAGTACCCTTCATCACCGTTTAAGTTTCTGCACAGGAACGGCTGCAGCGCCTGCGGTTACTTTGTCGAAGCAGGAGAACAAAGAGACTCTTTTCCTGACGACTTTGTCTGGGTTTATTCCATAGTGGCTAGGCTGCCTAACGAAAAACTTCCACTTGACTTACACTTCTTCAAGAAACCGTTAAAGCTCCATTTATCTAAGTTTACGGATGAGTATAGAGAAAAAATCGACGAGTGCGCGTACTATGACGTTTGCAGTTACCGGAGGCATCTAGTTCTAACAGATGACAGCTCATTCACCTACAAAGTGTATAACGCTGAAGACGGTTTTCATCATTTGACCTACAAAGATTCTAACTTGTTTGATTCGGGGATGCCTTACGCGCTGAGTTACGGTCCTTACAAGACTCCGTACTCCTTCGATTCCAGGCTGGAGTCAACGGTTCTAGGCCAAAAACCGTGCATTAGTGCTGAATTGTTTTACGACGGCGAGGTGCTTAACGTTAACGAGGAAAGTGTGGGGGAGTGGACTGGGAATGAGTGCCAATTCGAGAACGCCCCGTTGGCATGCGCTGAAAACATCCAAGTTTCAACCGGTTATCAACCCTTTTATGGTGCAGTGGTGGATTTCGTTGATTTTTCTTCAGGCAAGCAGATATTTGAACTAGCTGATAAGCCCGGAACGTACGCTTCCTTCAAGGTTGCCACGAAGGACGTTTACTGGGATCCGGATGGCAGTGGGCCTCAACCGCCTCAGTTGGTTTATCCCGCGGGAACGATTTTCGTTGTGGACGCTTTGGGAAAACCCATAGTTTCAACCAAGAAAGAGGTTAACTTTGTTTGCCCCGACTCCGGTGTTATAAAGAAAATTTCGGCTGGTTTCGTTGATGAAATCCCGCTCAAATTGTCTGAAACTCAAACTGAGATTACCGACC
>JAZDMM010000096.1:0-11003 GCA_043800965.1 Microcaldota archaeon
CTGTTCTCGGTCGCATCCTTGACGCCGCAAGAATTAACTATGACGACGTCAGCCGCGCGAACCGAGTCAACGAACCGCGCCGCTCCCGCTAACGCTTGCTTGATTTCGCTTGACTCGGCTTGATTCAAAGTGCAGCCGTACGTCTTGAGTAAAACGCGCATCGAGTATTTAGGAAGAGAGAGGTAAAAAGATTACTTCTTTCCGTCTACGAACTCCTTGACCGCTTGAACGAAAGGAGGGTGCACACTGTAAACCAAGAGCGGAACGCGTTTTTCGCCCGTATCCGGCCGCATTCTTTTCGGGCCATTGTGCTTGCCGGCTCTCCTTACTGTTTGCTTTACGAAGCCAGCTCTAACCGCCGCAACCAATGCTTCGGGTTGTAGTTGTTTCCGCGGAATTTCGTGTTTCTTCGGTTCACCGCGTTCATCAAAAAGAAGAGTGCGTACTTCCTGCACGTGCTCGACGGTAACGTGGCCTTCTGTGATAAGCCGGTGAATATCCCTGATGGGCCTCATTGGTCGCATTGAAACTTTCTTGAATAACCGAGTTAAAATAAGTTTGCCGAAAGCGAGCCCATAGCGTTTAAAAACAAGAGGGTGCATGGTAATAAGATACTCGAATTATCAAGGGTTGTTTTTCAAATGGCTAAATACTGCGTAAACAAGTGCCAAAGGTGCGGGGAAGACGCTCACGTACTGGAGTCTTGCGGCTACTGCGAAGGAGAAAAGGAAGCCCGCTGGATCTGCCGGAAGTGCATCAAGTCAAGCCATACCGGACAGCACAAGAAGCGCAAGGTAATCTGCAAGGACTGCTGGTCTAACACGAAAAAGAAAAAGCAGTTCAAAGGCGATTAACTTTTTTTAACTACGACAGCGGTTCCGTAAGCGAATATATCGACGGTAGCGGGCAGTATCTGCGTGCTCCCGAAGCGTATTCCAACAACCGCGTTCGCGCCTTTTTTCGCGGCTTCGTCGGAAAGCTGGGTTAATACGTCGAGCCGCGCGTGGTTTAACATGCGCTTGTAGGAATGCAATTCCCCGCCGAAAATGCTGCGAACCACTTCCGCGAAATCAGTTAAAATGCTTTTAGAGCGAGAGGAACTCGCCCAAACCACTCCGATTTGCCTCGTTATCTTGAATCCCGGCACTTCATCCGTCGTAACAACAATCGTTTTCAAGGGAAATCACCATCCAAATGAAATAAAAACAGCGACTGGTATTAAAATACTGCTTTTGAAGAGCGGGTTTTAGAATTGACTGACTTTATTCCATGGACTGAAAAGTATCGCCCTAAAACGCTGGATGAAGTAATCGGCCACGATGCGGTAGTCAAGCGATTCAAAGCATACGCCGACAACAAGAACATGCCGCACGTTCTCTTGGCCGGCCGCGCTGGAATCGGTAAAACAACAATCGTACTAGCTATGGCGCACGAGTTGTACGGCGACGTGCTCCGGCAAAGCTTTCTCGAGTTGAACGCGTCGGACGAGCGCGGAATCGACGTGGTTCGCGGTAAAATCAAGGATTTTGCGCGGACTCTCCCTCTTGCGGATGTTCCGTTTAAGATAATCTTCTTGGATGAAGCCGACTCTCTTACTCCGGACGCCCAGCAAGCCCTCAGGCGCACCATGGAAACTTACTCGAAAACATGCCGTTTCTGTCTTTCGTGCAATTATTCGTCGAGAATCATCGAGCCGATTCAAAGCAGGACCGCGGTCTTTCGCTTCAGCCCATTGAACGACGAGGAAATCACGCGCCTGGTCAAGCGCGTGGTTGAAGGAGAACGGCTTGAAATCGACGAGAGCGGGGAGAAAGCGGTTGTTTACGTGAGCGGGGGAGACGGCAGGAAAGCCATTAACTGCCTGCAAGGCGCCGCAGTCACGGGCGGCAAGATCACTGAGGAGGAAGTGTTTAAAGTCGCGTCAAGAGCCAAGCCAAAGGAGATTCAAGCCATGGTTGACAAGGCTTTGAAAGGCGATTTCATGGGCGCGCGAAAGCTGTTGGACGAGCTAATGGTCAGGTACGGCATGAGCGGGGAAGACGTGTTGAACCAGGTTTACCAGGAAGTAACGCGCCTCGATGTTCCGAATGACGTTAAAATAAAGCTCGTTGACCGCGTCGGGGAATACGATTTCCGCATGAGCGAGGGCGCTGACGAGAGAATTCAATTGGAAGCGCTGTTAGCCCAGATCGTTTTGGCGGGCGGGCGCGTTTGACTCGCGCTGTTTTTCCAGCTTGCCGGCTTGCTGAAACATGTTGTTGAGCTTGTTGTAAGCGGTTCCCGCATCCGATTCCTCTATCAGAAAGGAAACGCTCGAGAACGAGGAAAACACGATTACTATGTTGACTCCAACGCTAGCCAGCTCTTGGCTTAATAACGCGAGAGTGCCGGGAACCCCGCCGCCTTGCGGAAGCGACCAGTAAATAGTGAGCAAGGCGAGATTCGGTTTTTCCTCAAGCATTTGTTGCCCCCCGATTTTATGGAGTTCGTCGAGAAACCGTCTTTGTGTTATGACGCTGATTTCGTCAGAGCGCTGAATCACGTACATTTTCTCGCCTGACAGCCAGTTGACGCGTTGCTGCATGTCGATTATCTTGTGGTAAACGTCTTCCGACCGCTTCAAGTGAACGCAAACCATGCCCGTGTGAACCACTTGCTTGCAAGACAAGATCGACCTCAAAATGTGCGGGTAATCCTTTTGCTCGCGCAAGCTCAAGACGAAACGCCTTATTGCCACGATAACCGCGTCAAGCCCTACTTCCTCAACACCCATGCGCTGGGAAACAAGCGGTTGAATAAGCCGGGCTACGGCTGAATAATTAACCAATCCTTGCTTGAAAGCCGGGTTCAGATACTGCATTTCCTTTAAAACTTCGGCAACGGCATCAGAAACGCTATAACCCACTTTCTAGTCAACCCACACGAGTCAATCTTTGATAATGACAAATCCACAATATAAGCTTTCCGATTCACGACAAATTGTTTAATTTTTAAGGCTTGCAATGGTTTAATGAACAAACCCCAAACCCCAACCGGGAACCACTAACGACAAAAGACAATAGTTTGTTCAATTTTAAACAACTTTGTTAAAAAATAGAAAAGTATTTATAGGTGTTGGTTGTACTATGTTAGATTGAACACAAAGGGGGTGGAGGCAAAAAGAGTCGGCTTTGAAAAAAAAATCGTTCGGCTTTGAAACAACGGGTTGGGAGATCGCAGGCAACTCAAAGGAGGCAACCTTTAATCGGCTTCGAGAGCTCCTGGCCCTTGTTTCTCCACAAAACCACAGCGTGAAGGATTTGGGTGAGAAATAGTGTCTTATGCCGGTGGTGAAGTTTCTTTGACTGCAAATACTTTGGATGAACGTTACGAACCGACAACCAGAGTAGACTCGCAGGACTTAGCAACAATCGCCCTCGTGGTCGTGCTCGGCTACGGCATTACCACCCAAAATCTCTTCGTACTAATTTTGTCCCTAGCAGGCTTGGGAGTGCTTTATTCGGTCTTAAACCCGCAAAAACACAGTGCCGAGCCAATAATCTAAGCCAGCCGGCAGCTGCTTTAACGCTCAATAATTAAGCTTAAAGCGCAGCAAGGCAGCTATAAGCGTCTTAGGGGAACCCAGGTTCCCCTACTACCCTTGGAAGCATACCCCTCCTAACGACGGTCAGTAGTTCAGCTTGAAGCGCAGCAAGGCAGCTATTTTGTACGCCGCAAACTCTTTCCCGGCATCGCCGTCTGAATCGAACACCACGAGCTCTGCTTTGGTTCTCCGGGCTTGGTCAAGCAGCTTGTGAAGGTCTTGCGCGTCTTTCTTGCGCAACAACGAGTCAGATACCATTAAAACCGAGACCGCACCCGACTCTACTGCTTGCTTGACGTCGTTCAAGCCGTAAACAGCGTCTCCCCCGCCTTTGGCAACCCTTTTCTTGAATTCCTCGAGTTTTTGGAACTCAAGCGCCATTTTTTGCTCGGCTACGGCTTTGTCAACCAAGCCTGACTTGATTACTTCGTGCACAGCCGACCTCTCGGCATTGCTTGCGTGCTCGAAAAACACTTTAGGCGCGAGTTTAGCGTTCTTGTTAGCTAGAAACGCCTTGAAAGCGTCTTTTGTGAATCCGGGCCCGGCTATGATTGCTTTGGCGTCAACCGGGAGTTTTTCCAAAAACGAGTAAAGCTCTTCGAAAAACTCCTTGTTTTTCTTGTCGAAAGTCTCTGGCTGGCGCTTGCTCGCCTTGTTCTCTATTTCAGCCGTGAACTTCAAGCCCCGGGTCTGGAGTTCGGCTATGGTTGCTTTCTTGTCGTCAACCGCGATAATCAACAGCGTTACGTGAACCGAGCGCGCTTTCGCTTCTTGCAAAACGCTTTTCTCAAAGGAATTCAAGACTTTGTGCATTTCAAGCGGCCGGCGTATTTCCAAGTCAATCGTGTGGTGGTTGCCGGATTGCACGAATTCCTCGGGCGTGCCGGAAACTATTACGCCAGTCAAGCGCAGGCGGTTGGCGTTCTCTGAGAATTCTATTCGCTCAAGCTTGAGCCGCAAATGCACTTTCTTCTTTTCCGTTTCAGCCCTGAGCTTTCCCTGCACTTTAAAGGACCTGAAAGAGCTCGCGCTAGCCTCGTCGCCTTCCTGCAGCACTTTCGTCAAGTACCACAAGTCTTCGAGGCTCTCCGGAATTACTTTCACAACCGGCTCGCGTTCATCCACCTTCAAGACTTTCATAACCAGTTGTTTTGCCTCGCAGGGTAAAAAACGCTTTGGAATAAGGATTTTAAACCAGTGAGAACTTAGTCATTAAACGAAGGTGATTCCGGTTGAGCATTAGTAAAACGGGTTTAGGGAGCTTGCTTATAGGCGTATTAATTCTCGCGCTTGCATGGGTATTCTACTTCGCGCCATTGGGCTTCGGCGCGCTCGTAATGACAACCGTAATGGGCGGAATCGTTTTGCTCGGCTTGTTCTTCGCATTCATCGGTTTGCTCATGATAGTCATATAAGTCGGAAAGACCCCAAGAATCAGTATGAAAATAACTATCGCTAGCTTCGACCCCGCGCTCGACTGCACTCTCTTAGCGAAAGCGGTTTCCCTTGAATTACGCAAGCAAGTTGAAGTCAAGGCCTTGGAAGAAAAACGGGCTTTAGACGCAGTTGCTTTGCTCGAGTCAATCGAATCAACTCCCGGGAGAACGCTCTTGCTTTATCCCGGGCCCTTGTTTTTCGAAGGCAAAACCGTGCCGAGCTTGTCTAAAAACGCGGGAAACAAGTGCGTTGTTTCTTTTCAACCGAATTACGCTGAAAGCAATGAAGTAACCGATTTTGAAGTAGAACTCGTTAGTCGTAGCCTGCATGCGCTAGGCCACTGCTACGGGTTAAAGCACTGCGGCAAGGAGTGCGCCATGAACCCGCGCGGGAAAGCAGTCGGTTACTGCGGCAAGTGCAAAAGCAGAGTGTATTGAAATGAGAATCGCTGTTTTAGACAAGGAGAAGTGCACTCGCAAGAAGTGCGGCTATCAATGCCTTAAGGTATGCCCGGGCGTGAAAATGGGCGAGGATACTATTACCGTCGGCGAAGACGAGTACCCGGTTATTAACGAGGAACTCTGCACCGGCTGCGGGTTGTGCGTGAAAAAGTGCCCGGTTGACGCGATTCGAATCGTGAACTTGCCTGCGGGAACAGGAAAACCAACGTTTCAATACGGGGTAAATTCGTTTCGCTTGTTCGGATTCGTTTTACCGAAGCCGAAGAGCGTTGTCGGCGTCATCGGAGTCAACGGAATCGGTAAAACAACCGCGCTGCAATTGCTTCGCGGAACAATCAAGCCGAATTTCGGGCGCTTTGGCGAGAAACTGGATTGGAATGAAATCAAGAAGGAAGTGCGCGGTCTCGAGATACAGAATTACTTGCAATCCGTTGAAGACAATGAAGCGAAAATCTCTTTCAAAATGCAGTACGTGGACGAGCTCATTAAAGGAAAAGGAACGGTTCGCGAGCTGGTTGACGAATGCAACGAACGCGGGTTGGGTAACGAGTTCATCAAGGACTTTTCGCTTGAAAAACTGTTAGACAAACAATTCACGGAATTAAGCGGCGGCGAATTACAGCGCGCCGCAATCGCGTGCGCTTTCTCTAAAGACGCGTCCGTTTATTTCTTCGACGAGCCGTCGTCTTTCCTGGACGTAAAACAGCGCTTGCTGGTGGCGAAGAAAATCCGCGAGCTCGCTAAGGAAAAATCCGTGGTAGTAGTCGAGCACGACTTGGCTTTGCTGGACTACCTCAGCGATTACGTTCACGTTTTTTACGGCGCGCGCGGGGTATTCGGCCGCGTCTCTAACTTGAAGAGCACGCGAATCGGAATCAACGAATTCCTCGACGGTTATTTGAAAGACGAGAACGTGCTGTTCCGGGATTACGCAATCAAGTTTCAAGACACCGCGGGCGGCGACTACAAGGCAGCGCCCGTGTTCCGTTATCCGGAATTAACAAAGAAATTCACGGGCTTTGAATTAACCGTTGACGCCGGGGACGTGCTCGAGAAGGAAACGCTCGCGATTCTCGGCGCTAATGCAACCGGTAAAACCACGTTCGTTAAAATGCTCGCGGGCGTGCTTGAGCCGGATAATGGGGCAGCGCTTGAAAGAAAAACGGTTGCGTTCAAGCCCCAGTATTTGAAGAGCGATTTCCAGGGAACCGTGCGTGACTTGTTTAACGAAGCCAAGGGATTTGACTACTCGTTTTTCGACGCCGAAGTAAAAAACAAGCTCGACGTGGCGCCTTTGATGGATAAAAACGTGCAGCATTTGAGCGGCGGGGAATTACAGCGCGTCTCGATAGCGCTTTCGTTGTGCACTCCTTGCGAGTTGCGTTTGTTGGACGAGCCGTCCGCGTTTCTAGACGTGGAACACCGGTTGTTTGCCGCTGACGCGATTCGAAAAGCAACGGAAGTAAGTGAAACGCCTTGTTTCGTGGTTGACCACGACGTGTTGTTCGCGGATACGGTGAGCAACCGCATTCTCTTGTTTGAAGGCGAGCCCGGGGTTAAAGGCAAAGCTCAAGCGCCGCAGCACAAGCGCGAGGGAATGCACGCTTTCCTGAAGGAAATGGGGATTTCCATGCGCCGCGACGAGCAGTCGAAGAGGCCGCGCATTAACAAGACGAATTCGCAAAAGGATTGCGAGCAAAAAAAGAGCGGGAATTACTATTACTCTTGAAGACCGACTTCTTTCGACTTCAAGACGTTCGCGTTCTTGTCCAAGGCAATGAATTTCGCTGTTCCTTCTTTGGTCCATTGAATTACCCAGCTGTTTTCGTCGAGCCCTGATGCGAATTCACCGAACTCGTTTTTGTCCAGAGCCGGACAGTATTCGAACGCTTTAGTTAAATCAAAGTCTTTGAGCGTGAAAGCGCAGCCGAAAGCGCCTTGAGCAAACGAATCCGCTTGAGCCGAGTGAATCAACGCTTCCTCGCGGTAAGTAATCGGAGTGTTAGCCGTGCAGTCTTTAATTAACGATTCGGGCCTGAAGCGGAGGGGTAGGAGTTCGTAATCCCGGACTTCCAGAGTCGGGCAAGCCGAGTGCGGGCTTTGCGTAATCAAGAGCTTGAATTTCCAGTTTTTGTCAGAGCCGGATTCGCTTAAGACGCGGACTTCCACGTCAGTCGGGTAATCCTTGTAAACGTCTTGAATGACGGTTGAAAACGCTTGTTCGCGCGTTAGGTCGGTGGGGTTTACAGCAGGCAAGGCGGAATAGAGTCCCAGCACTACAACTAGTATGGCGATTAAGGCGAGAATGCGTTGGTACAACGCTTGCATTTCATACCCCCTTCTATTCTAAGGGTTATATCGACCAGGCAGATAATATGTTTTTTGGTTCAGCAAGGCGTAATCGATTGACCGCCGAAAACAAATTCAGGCGCAGTATGCTGATAGCTTTCGCTCACGGTAACGCTTGCGGTTTTATCAACATGCCTAGAGCTAATGTGCAAGGTAACGGTCAGTTGAGCTTGCTGATTCGGCGCTACTCCTGTTTTCACATAGTTGGGAGTACCCGAAATCTCGACTTGAACGCCCTCGGAAGACATCAGTTGAGCCGCGGCAGACAAATATTCTAACTCCGTAGGTTCCGCGCCAGGGCAAGACGCATCCATTTCATGGTCTTCAGCGGCTTTGAGCAGGAACCACGGCGCGTCCTTGAAGCGTTGTTCGACTATCTGCGATTCCATTAAAATAGTGTCCGCTTCGCTGTGCTGGTGCGCGCTTAACGCCATGGACGCGATTGAAGCCATGACTAGGAACGCGAGCAATGCCGCGAACGCTGAAATAAACGCTTTACTCATTTCACAACCACGTCGTTACGATAATCACCACAAACACCAGTATCCGGTCCTGTCGGGTTAACGCAGCTTGTTTCCTGCGGGTAATCGAATGTGAAAGCGGAAATCCCGGGTTGAGACGCGCCAAAGTCAAAACCAACCGGAACTGGAGGGCTGCCTTCGAAAACGTAGTCGAAGCCAAGCTGTTGCACGTCCGCTAACTTGCTGTCTTCAAAAGGAGCGTGGTAAAACGTTAAAACCATTAGGGAAGCGGCGATTAGGAACGCCAAGGCAAGCAAGCCGTCGATGGTGAAGATCATGCCTTTCAAGCGCATTTCCACACCTCTAAAACCGCGGGGTCATTTGGACCTCCGCCAACTGCAGTGAAATCGTGAGTCGTAATCCTACGGGTTACTGAAGCGAAAGTAGTGCAAGAAGTACCAAAGCACTCGTCTGTTGCCCCGTGAAAACAATAGCCGTAACCATCGGACCAAAAAGGGCTGGTAACCGGCAACAAGGTATCGCTTTTAATTACCGCCTCGGCTAAAACGCTCGTGGTGCGGTCGCTTGCCCGCGAGTATTGAGTAAAGTCGTTTTGCATTACTTCGTTGAATTGAATCAAGGAACCGATTATGACCGTTAGCAGTAACACGCCGACAGCGAAATCCATGCTAAGTAGTTGTCCTCTCATGATTGCGTCACCGTTAGTTTAGACTGTATTGGATCCGAAAAGTCGCCGGAAAAAACAAGCGGGGGCTCGGAGGCACAATCTACGAAATCCAGTTGCACGACCCACGGGTCTGGCGAACCGCCGGTTACTTCGAACAAAAGCAGTTTCTCGAATTTAACGCCCCCGGACTTGACTAATAGTTTTGGGCACGCGCTTGTGCCTGGGCCCGGCGGGCAACCCTCGAATTTTATTGAAATCGGTAGAGCTTCGTCGCGGTTATAGATGCAAGGGACTGGCATCGTAATCGATTGTTGTCTTAACACCGCGAGATTTGACACGGCCCACAAGTCGTTTCCTACTGATTCTACTTGCGCGCGGATTACGGCAGTGTTGTTTTTCTCTACTACGCCGCTGAAGCCGTTAAGCCACATGAGCATGAGAATAGCCAAAGTAAAGGCGAAAAACAATTCAATGGTGAGCTGGCCTTTCATTGCAATGCATTAACGCACCGGTTATTTAAAGCGTTTTCACGCTGCGCCGAGGTAGTACAATAGCGCCGGGAGAATCAAGGCGCCGGTAGCGTAACTCCGGCGGCAGCCGGAATACAACGCGGTCAAGCCAATGCATGAAGCCGCAGCCAAAACAAGCAATCCGAGAGCTCCGCTTGAGAAAAACACGCCGCAAGCAACGAGAAGCAGAATCACGGAGTTAAGCAAGCCGAAGTCAAGCGACGACAGCATTTTCTTCAATAACGGGAGGGCCGCAGCTAACGCAAGCAACGCTAGTGAAAAGGCGAGTAATCCCGAAGCAAGCAAAACCGCGAGTTCAAGCAACGAAATAGAGGAAATCGACTGTTGGAAGAAAGCCGCTGCGCCAGAACGCGCTTTCCCGATTACGGCAACGCCCACGAAATCGAAAAATAATTTTGAGCCAACCACGGCAGAGCTTAATTGCAGGAACCGTTTCGAATCGTTTTCCATGAATAAGAAAACAACCGCACTCAACAACGCAGGGGTAACGGCAGGTAGTAGAACCGAAAAGCACCCGAGCAAACAACCGTAGAAAACCAGCAGCGAATCCGCGCTTGCTGATTCGCCCTCAAAATCCAGCTTCAGCTTTCCCTTCCCGGAAACCAGCAAAGCCGGAACGCCGAACAATCCCGCCAGCAACGGGAAAAGCGAGTTTGGAACTAGGACGAACTTAAATACGAGGAAGCCGAGCGTTCCCGACAAGGCGAAAACGACGAAACCGAAAAAACGCCCTTTGCTTGAATCGGAATAGAAAAACGCCGCGAGCAAGAACAGCAAAACAACGGCAGTCAACGGTTTTACAACGTCGAAAGCGAGAGGCAGGACAAGCCAAGCCAACGGCAGCAGAAAAAACGAAAACAAAATCGCTTTCAGCAAAGCGCTTGAAATCAGCTTGAACGCTGTCCCCGCCTGGCCTTTCAACAGCATTTCGTGCGCAGGCAAGACTGAAACGCTTTGCGAAGCCGACGGCACTCCGAAGAATACCGCCGGAATGGTTTCGAAAACCAAGTGCGAGAATGATAACGCAACGATGAACACCGCATTCGGCGCTAACGGAATCAAATCCAACAGCGTATTCACGTGAACGAACGGAATCAAGCCCGTTACCCCGAGAAGCAAGCCGTAAGCAAAAGCTAACACGTCCATTTCAACCGCCTTGAACCCCGCTAGCGCTGATCAACTGAATTGAATCGCCTTGTTTCACGCCGGAAAAACAGACGAAATCGCTCGGGGCTAATGCATAAACGTCGGCGTATCCCCCGGCCATTTGCGCAGCCAGCGCCGGGCTGGCGTAAACGCCGTAGCATTCGTCTTTGCAGAAGTAAAAATAAACCCCGCCGTTTTCCTTGACTGATTTCTTTACTAGCCAACCGCACTCCTTATCCAACTCTTGAAATCCGACTGCGTAGTAAAGGGCGGCTAGCGAAACGCAGCTCAATAAAATCAGGGCGGCCGTTCTACCCTCGTTCACTTTGAAACTCCGAGGCGGCTTTG
>JAZDMM010000031.1:0-15411 GCA_043800965.1 Microcaldota archaeon
CCGCTTGAAACGAAATGCGCGGCGCAAACCAGGTTCAGCGAGCCGTCGAAACTACCGCGGTCCGCGCTCCTCTGCGCAGCTGTAAACAAAACCGGCTTGTTCACCGACCCGAGCATGAACGCGACTGCCGCAGCAGAATAACCTAGTGAATCGGTTCCTTGAACAACAACCACGCCGTCCGCCTTTTTCAACGCGCTTTCAACCGCTTTCGCAATCGCGATCCAACTAGACGAGTCAAAGTCCTCGCTCATCAACGGTTCAAAAGGAACAACGATTTCCGCTACTTCAACTACTTTCAGCAATTCCGGAAACTGCGTCAACAACTCGCGCGGCTTGAGCATTGTCTTGACTCCGCCGCTCTCGTAATCCGCTTTAGACGTGATTGTTCCGCCCGTAACAATCAACGCTATTTTCGGCAGCCCTTTTTTCTGGGCAAACGGCTTTTCCTTGAGCGCCGCGACTTGCTGTTTCGGGGAATCAAACTTGCTCATCTTAACGCGGTCGTCAATCGTCACGCCAACGTTATAACCGGAATCCAATTTCAACAACAGCGCGTCCGCACTGCCTTCACTCGCTTTCGGTAAAACAACGCCTTCGAACACCACGCCTGCTTTCTCAACTCGCACGCGATCGCCTTCTCCCGCCTTTACTTTCTTTAATGCATCAGTCACTTTTTTCGAGTACGCCATTTTTCCTCAACCCATTTCTTAACTAGCCGAAAATATAAACGCCTTTGCCCAGCGCGTAAAGCACTGCAAGCAGGAATGGAATATGCAGAAGGTAAATCAAAAGCGAGTAACGCCCGATGAAGCAAAACGGCTTAGCAGGCAACGGAGCACTGATGCTGAACTTCGCCTGCTTCGAAAACGCGAGCCCTAAAAGAAAAACGCCGAACCAAGGCAACAGCGGAACGTAGTCAAGAGACTGGAAACCCGTTGGCGGCAAGCCGAACCAAATCAAACAACCGCAGTCAGCTGTTGCGCCCACGATAAGCCAGCCTATTGAAACAACTGCCAAGCTCAATACCGCGAGCTTGCGCCAACCCCACTCGGCAATCGGAAACGCGAGAACAGTCGACAACGCGAGCAAGTGCAATACGCCGAATAAAACGAATTGCTTGGGAACGAAAAGATAAGTCGCGATTGTTACGAGCACGCCTAGGGAGAAAAGGAATACCCCGCGCTTGAAGAACTTGCCGAACAACCCGCTTTTGGCGCGCGAGTAACTCACCCACATGGAAGCGCCGGAAACGAACACGAAAAGGAACATTACAAAGCGCGCGAACCACCACCAGAAACCGCTCGATGCATTGAAAGCCGTTAACCCAAAGAAAGCGAGCGCGTACTGCCAGTTGAACGCGAGCATTAACACTACGGCAAAGCCGCGAGCAAAATCCAGTTCCCAGTAACGCGCGCCCATCGTAAATCACAATGTCTTAAGCATGTACCCGCTTTTCAAATCGTAACCCAGCTTTCGGTAATACGCACGAACGCCGACTCCGCTCAACACGCGCAGCTCTTTAAAGCCCCACTCTTGCTTGGCAATTTGTTCAGCCTCGTGCAACAACTTCTTGCCGAACTGCTTGTGCTGCACTGCTTTGCTCGCGGCGCCGATCGGAACCGCTTCCCCGTAAACGTGCAGCTCGCGCACGCCCGCCGCTTCTTGCTCGCCGCCTTCAACCCAGAATCTCTTCGTCTTGCGCAGTCTGAGGAAACCCAAAAGCAAGTCGTTTTTCGAATCCTCGAAACTCAGGAAAACCTCTTGGCCGCCGCTTGCTTCGTAATCACGGCGCACGAGCTTGACTGCACGCCAGTCAATCTTCTTCGCCCTAGGCTCGCGGCAACGAATGCACTTGCACGTTTCTCCACGCTTCTTCATTTCAGCAACAACCATTTCACGCAAGTTCGTGTTCGGAATGCCGGCACCGATTTGGTGAGTCGGAATATCGCGCTCAACGCGCATGATTCGGCAATACTCGGGCACGTGCTTCTTGCATTTCGCTAAAACACTCGCGGCCTGCTTCGAGGAATACGGCTCGTATTCCCCTCGCGCCCACATTTCGTAAAGCTTTGTGCCGGGCATGACTAAACACGGGTACACTTTCAGCATGTCGGGCTTGAACTGATCATCTTCAAACAACTGCTTGAACATTGCCTCGTCCTTGCGCGCATTCGAAAACAAGCCCGGCATTACGTGGTAACACACTTTCAAAAACGCGTCCTTGCAATCGCGCGTGGATTCCTCGACCGCGGCAATGCCGTGCCCGCGTTTTACCTTGCGTAAAACCGCTTCATCAAGCGACTGGACTCCGAGTTCAATCCTCGTTGCGCCGTAACCCAGCAAGTGCTTCAACTGCTTGCGCGAAGCCCAGTCCGGCCGCGTCTCGAAAGTAAATCCAACCACGCGGTGCTTCGCGGTTTCATTCAATTTGATTGCTTGCTCGAGCGTTTTGCTTTTCTTGCCGTTGAACGCATCATACGTTCGTCTAACGAAATCGTTTTGGTAGCGCAATGGCGTGGAATTGAAAGTGCCGCCCATGACAATCAGCTCGCACTTCTCGGGATCGTGGCCGCTTGCCTCTAGTTGCTCTAGCCGCGAGCGCACTTGCTTGAACGCATCGAACTTGTTTTGGCTCGCCCGGAGAGCCGCGGGCTCGTGTCCCGTATAACTCTTTGGCGAGGTCTTGCCGCCAGGGCAGTAAATGCAAGTGCCGGGACAAGGCAATGGCTTCGTCATTACCGCAACTACGGAAACCCCGCTTAGCGAACGGCCGGGATTCATTCTTAGAATGCGCCGCTTTACGGCATCGCCTTTAACGGCTTCAAGCAATTCCGAATTGGAAATCATTTGCGCCAAGCCGTGTTTTTTTCCGGCGCTGCGCTTGAGCGCGTCCAATTGCTTGCGCGTCTTGACTTTAGTCAATTTAGAAATTATTTCGGCAACCGCTTTTTTTCGCGCGGCCAAAACAAGCACCTTAAAGGTCTAGAGCCGAGACGATGAAGCCGAGCAACGAGTAAATCGTTTGCTGCACGTTCGGGAACAAAAGCAAACCGTTGGAAACCGCTTTCAAGTCATTCTTCAAGCTCGGCTGCAAAACGAGTTTCGCGTCCAGGGTTTGAGTAATCTTGTCGCTGGAAAGCGACGTGACTTTGATGCGGAAATCGAAAGAACCGCTTTCGGTTCCGGTTACTTCAATGGGAACCGACTGCTCGGATTTGAACGGAACAAAAACTTGGCGCGTTGTCCTCCACTGGTTCGGGAGGTCTAGCACTTCAATGAAAAACAAGTCGCTCGCGCTCCCGGTGTTTTCAAGCTGCACGAAGAAAGTCGCTGGCTGGCCCGGGCCGCTTTCAACAGTGCTTTCTTTCAGCTCTGCCTTCAAAACGTCTTTTGAAATCAATACTTTCGCGTTGAAAACAAGGTCTGCAGCACCTTGGTAGTAATCAACCGCCTTCATTGAAAACAAATAATCACCGTCAGCCGCATCACGGGAAGCTATGACAAAAGCATGCATCGGGTCTTCGTACTCCTTGCTGGCTTCGCTAGACCAGCCTGACGGGAGCGTAAGCGCGTCAAAACGGTCCCACAATGCTTCCCCGCCTTGCGCGTTAGTCAAATCGTCTTCCCCGCTAAAGCGCTGGGCTTGAATCTCTACTTTCTGGCCTGGGCCGATGACCCCCAAGTCAACTTCCTGGCCCGGAGCTAAAACCTGTTTTACGGGGTCTAAAACCGAGATGGTTAAAGCCGCGGCAAAGCTGATGAAAAGAACGAGCAAAACTAAGGAAAACGCCTTTCTCAAAACCCCTTCACCTGACTGCAGGTATTAGAGGCAGCGGGTTAAAAAAACCTCTGCAAGCCGATGGGGGCACCATTGCGATGGTTCCCCCGGAGCTTGCTCCTCCGACCCCCTCCTATGCACTAAAAAACCTCTGTAGCACTAATAAAATCCATGCGCTGCTTTATCGCCGTCGAACTACCGGAAAGCATCAAGAACGAGTTGAAAGGCATTCAAACGCAAGCCCGTTCGCTCGACTTAAACGCTACCTTTCCAGACGCTGAAAACATGCACCTAACCCTGGTCTTCCTCGGCGAGTTAACCGAACAACAGGCAAATGAAGCCAAAGACAAACTGCAACAACTGCGCGTAACCCCGTTTCAAGTAAGCGTCCGAGACCTCGGCTTCTTTCCAAACGACCAACGCATCAACGTGTTTTGGGCCGGAGTTGAATCGCCGGAACTCGTTGAATTGCAGAAACGAACAGCAAGTGCACTCGGCCGTCAAAATGAAAAGCCGTTCAGCGGGCACATTACGCTCGCGCGCGTAAAAACAGCCAGGAATCTCGATGCATTGCGAGAATTAAAGGAAAAGCACGACTCTGACGACTTCGGCGCGTTCACCATCTCAGCCATACACTTCAAAAAAAGCACGCTTACGCCGCAAGGCCCGGTTTACGAAGACTGGACCGTAATCAAGCTCTAGCAACTGCAACCGCTTTCTTGTTGTGCGCCTCTGCTAATTCAAAATCAATCTTCAAGAGCTTTTGGACAACCGGATCGTTGACGTTGAGCTTGAACAGTTCAGCCCTGCCGAGAGTCCTTGTTTTCACTATTACCTTGTTTTTAACCAACTCCAACCAAACGCCTTCAATGGTTATGCGTGAAATTCCCGCTTGTTCCGCAACGTAAGTTTTGGAATAATCGAAATCCGGGTAATTAAGGAAGAAGTCAAGCACCTTCAAGTAAGGCGATTCGCCGAAAGTCTTCAAGAACAAACTCACCATCTACACCACAGGCAAAACTACCAACTTATTCTGCCAATCGCAATATATAAATATTATGCTTTGATTGTATATTTAATTAACATCATACGGCAGATTGTTTGGACGAGCAAATAATCGAGGAAACGATAGTCTGGACGCTTTACCGCGCGGGTTGCTGGGGCAAGGGACATTTATCTGAAACCAAGCTATTCAAAAGCGGCTTCCCGCCCCACTTGGGCATTAAGAACGTTAAGAAAATCGGGGAGAAGTTAAGAAAACGCGGGTTGCTCGTTTGCGCGCCAACCGGCCGCGAAGTAAAGTGGTGGCTTAACTCCAACAAGCAGAAAGAAATCGAGGAAGTAATCGAACGACGCAAAAAGCGCTTGCTTAAAGCGCTTTAAACTTGAATCTGGAAAGCATTAGGAAAGCGAGCACGAGCAATACGCCGCACTGGAGCCAAAGCGAGAACAGCAAGTACGGCGCGGATACCACTAGAATCAAGGCGGCCGCGGGAGTCGGGAGCCCTTCGTAGTGCTTTTGCTTGCCGATTGTGTTGAAGCGCGCGAGACGCACTAAAGCCGCGCCCAAAAACGCCATGCCTGCAACGAGAACTGGAAGCTGCGTCAAATAGAATTGCAGGTAATGCAGCGACAGGAAAACTATGACTGGCGCGACTCCGAATGAAACCGCGTCAGCCAAGGAATCCAAGTGCATTCCGAAGGCGTCTTGCGTCTTTGTTGCGCGAGCGATTCTCCCGTCAAGCAAGTCCGCGACAACCGCGAGGCCGATTAACACTACCGCAGTCCAGTAAGACGTTGCGCCGAATGAAATCGCAACGAGAATAGCCGTAAACCCGAAGAACGCGTTGGCGAGCGTTACCCAGTCCTTGACGTTTCGCATTGAATTCCTAACGTTAAACCCTAATATAAAAAGAATGGGCCCAAACGGATGTAAGCCGCGGATGGGGCACCATGCGTGGTTCCCCCTCGGCGCTTACTCCGCCGACTCCTCCTCCAATGAAAAAAGAAATGGGCCCAAAGGGATGCCCGCGTCGGGGGACACGCTGTTTCCCCCTTGAGCGGGCTGCTCGCTCCCCCTTCCTTGAAAATAAATGGGCCCAAAGGGATTTTTAGGCGGAATGCTTTGCGCTTTGAGTCAAAACACTCCGGAACCCTCGACCAACAGCTGGCTCAGAATCACGCAGTACTGAAGCCTGCGCGAGTCGTATAAGACTGTCGCTCTAAACCAGGCTGAGCTATGGGCCCGCGTAAAATAAAGGGGCGGGAAGGAGTTTAAACTTACTGGAAATGGCGGGTTTTAATACCCGTCCGCAGTAATTAACGCAAGAGGTGGCGCTTTTTATTCAACGCTAAAGAAGTGAGCGAATGCGAGTAGCCATGGTGGGGTGGGAGTTCCCGCCTTTTTCAGTAGGCGGCTTAGCCACGCATTGTTATAATTTGACTAAGCACTTGTCGAAGCTCGCCGACATCACTTTCTTCATGCCGTTTACGAGCAGGAAAATCGAGTGCGATTGGCTGGAAATTGTGGGCGTGTCGAACTCGTTTTTCGAAAACCGGGTTAAGGAATTCTCTTCTTACTGGCGCCCGGGCGGCGAGCGCGGAGAAAGCGAAGGCAGTTCATTCGGCGGGCTCGATGAAATTTACGGATTCGATTTTTTTCGGGCAGTTTCCGAGTACAACCATGCGGTTTTTCTTAAGGCAAAGGAACTCCACAGGCTAAAGCCGTTCGACCTGGTGCACTGCCACGACTGGATTACGATTGAAGCCGGTATTTTGCTGAAAAAAGAACTAAGGATTCCGCTGGTTTTCACTGTTCACAGCACGGAAATCGACCGGAGCGCCGGCTTGTCCCCGTCGCAGTGGATGCTCGACAAGGAGAAGGAAGGGCTGTACCACGCGGATGTGGTTATCGCGGTAAGCCAGCGCGTCAAAACCGAGCTGGTTTCTTTCGGGTGCGATGCGTCGAAAATCGTTGTCGTTTACAACGCCGTAGAGTTCGAGCGCTTCGACCAGCCTTACGAAAACGGCTTCCGCCTCAAGAGAAAAATCGTGCTGTACCACGGGAGGCTGAACATCCAGAAAGGCCCGGACTTTTTTTTGAAGGCTGCTAAAATCGTTTCAAAGCAAATGCCGGAAGTTCTTTTCGTGGTGAGCGGCGCAGGCGACATGTTTCCCCAGCTCGTGCACGAGGCGATTCAGCTCGGCATCGCGAACAAGGTGCTGTTTCTCGGGCGCATTCCCGACGAGCAGCTCCCGCTCGTGTACAAATTGTGCGACCTTTACGTCTTGCCTTCCGTGAGCGAGCCTTTCGGCATTACCGCGCTCGAGGCAATGGCTTCCGGCAAGCCAGTAATTTTATCGACTACGACGGGAGTAGGCGAGGTTGTTAAAAACGTGTTTAGAGTACCTTTCTGGGACAGCGAATTGATGGCGGACCGGATAATGCTTTTGTTGAAGCACGATTCATTGAGGACGTTTATGGGCAGGCATTTGAAAGAGCAGGCGAGGGCGTTGTCTTGGGGCGAGGTTGCGCGGCAGACGCGCGACGCTTACTTGTTTGCGGAGGAGAGGGCGCATGGCTGAAACCGTTTTCTACTTTCACGTGCACCAGCCGCTGAGGCTGCGCAAGTACTGCGCGCTTACTCCCGACGCGCCTTACGATTACTTTGACTCGGGTATGAACAAGCATTACTTCAGGAACGCGGCTGAAAAATGTTATTTGCCCGCGAACGCCTTGCTTAAGGAGATGATTGAGGAAAACGGCTTCAAGTGCAGCTTCAGCATTTCCGGCGTCTTCCTCGAGCAGTGCGAGGCGTTCGGCGAAGACGTGTTGAATTCGTTTCAGGAACTCGTCGGCACAGGCGGCGTCTCGCTCGTTCAGGAAACTTACTACCACTCGCTTTCGAGCTTGTTCGTTGACTTGAGCGAGTTCGAGAAACAAGTCGAAATGCACGGCCGGAAAATCCGGGAATTGTTCGGGGTCAAGCCGAAAATATTCCGTAACACCGAGTTGTTGTACGACAACCGCGTTGCGAGGAAAGCGAGTGAAATGGGCTTCAAGGCAATGCTCGCCGAAGGAATAGAATGGGTGCTGAACGGCAGGTCGCCGAATTACGTTTTCAAGGCGCGGGACTGCGGCATGAAAGTGTTCCTTCGTAATTACCGCTTGAGCGACGACATCGGCTTCCGGTTTTCCGACAAGGGCTGGAGCGAGTGGCCGCTTACCGCGGGCAAGTTCGCTAACTGGATTAAGGCAAGCAAGGGGCATTGCGTCAACTTGTTCATGGATTACGAGACTTTCGGCGAGCACCACTGGCAAGAATCCGGCATATTCGGGTTCATGCGCGACTTGTGCTCGAACCACGCGCTTGAATTCGCGACCCTTGAGGAATTGCTGAAGCACCCGGCAATCGGCGAGGTCAATGCGCCGCACTCTTTTTCGTGGGCGGACATGGAGCGCGATGCTTCGGCGTGGCTCGGGAACAACATTCAAAACGCATGCTTTAACGAACTGCAGAAAATAGGCGAGCTCGCGGTAGAGAACCCGGTTGCAGCGGACACTTGGAGGAAGCTTCAGTCGAGCGACCACTTGATGTACTTGTGCACCAAGGGGTGGCACGACGGCGACGTGCACAAGCACTTTTCGCCTTACAAGAACAACTCGCCGGTCGACAATTACGCGAATTTCATGAATACGATAATCGATTTCAGGCAGGGGATGGAAAATGAAAAAAGTATTGTTCCTGGTAACTGAATTGCAGAAGCCGGTTGGCGGGCTTCACAGGTTTACCGTCGAGTACCTGCAAGCGTGGAGCGAGCTGTTGAAGCAAGGGAAAACCGATTTAGAGCCCGTAGTGTTGTCTATCAAGGACCCGCTGGTTCCAGCCGGGGACTTGAAGCCGTCGAAGGATTTCTCTTTGCCGGGGGTGCGCGTTTTCGAAGCCCTTCGCGGCGGAGTCAAGTGTTACTTCCTCGAGTCAAAGCTGGACGACAAGGATAAATGGGCTTTGCAAAAGCACTTGTGGGATTACTACGGTATTCCTTCGCACGCCGCAGCCTCGTGGGATTATTATTCGCTGTTGAACGCGTTTTGGAGGAATTGCGTTGCAGCGGCTCAGGAATTGGGCGGGCGCAGCGGGATTTACTGCACGGACTGCCAGGACTGGCTCGCGTTTCCCGCCGGGTTTTTAATCAAGGAAAAACTCGGAACCCCGCTGCTTTGCCGCTTTCACTCCGGCGAGTTCGGCCGCAGCATGGGAAAACCGGATTTCGACGCTCCACCGGTGAACATAGAAGCGGCCGCGTTGATGGAGGCGGATTTCATTCAAAGCGTTTCGGTTACCGAAGCCAAGTTCGAGCTTTACAATTTGCTGCCTTTGAAAAAGCAGATCGTCCGCCGCGTTGAAAAAAACCGGCGCGATCCGGGATTCTTGTTTAACCAGAGTTTGAAGACGCGGAATTACGAGAGGTTCATGCTTTTGGAGTCCGAGGACTTGAACGTAGTCGGCGAAAACGCAGCCGGGATAGCGAACGGGATTATTCTCGACGACTGGCGCAAGGTGAGCCGGAAAACCATTGCCGAAGGCCGCAATGAGTTCAAGCGCCTGCTGCCGGGCAAGAAGAAATACTCCTTGTTCGTCGGCAGGACTGAAACACGCAAGGGCTTGGGCACTTTGATCGACGCATTTGCCTTGGTCAAAAACCACGGCGCCGGGCTCGTGTTGATAAGCAGTTTCCAGGAGGAAAGCAAGGCTTTTTACGAAAGGAAAATCGCGGAACTCGGCTTGAAAGGCAAAGCTGTGATTCACAACGGCTGGGTCGGAGAGAAAATGAAGAAAGCGCTGTTTTGCTCGGCTGACGCGATCGTCCTGCCTTCGCTTTACGAGCCGTTCGGCTTGGTTACGCTAGAAGCTTTGGCTGCGGACTTGGCGTGCGAGAAAAACGGGTTGACCGGGCCCGCGGTAATCGTCGGGGACACTGGCGGCATGCACGAGATAATCAAAAACGGAGTCAACGGCTTCAAGTCGCCGATGCAGGAAGAATTGTTTCAGCTTAATCCGGATTACCTAGCCATGATAATGGAAATGGTTTTCGAGAACGAGGACTTGCGCAAGAGGATTTCGAAAGGCGGCGCGAGCCGCGTTGAAAGCAATTACTTCAACTGGAGGTATATTGCGGGAAAAATTTTTTCTCTTTACGGCTTGGCTGAAAAAAACAGCCGCCTTAAAATTAAAACCAGGGGTGAACAAATGGATGTAGTCGAGCACTTCGGCGGAAGCGCCGGAAAAGTATGGCTTGCACTGAAGGACAGCAAGCCAATGGGAATACGGGAGCTGAAAACAAAAACCAAGCTCTCGGGAGAAGAAGTCATGGCCGGGCTGGGATGGCTGGCTTGCGAGCGCAAGGTGTACGAAATAGCTGACGGAAAAACGGTCAAGTACGGTTTCACTGAGTGAAATGCGGGTTAAGCCAAGGCATGGTTTGAACGCCGCCCTTCGAAACAACGCGCTTGAATTCATGCAAAGCACGCAGTCGACCGAGATTGACGAAGGGTTTGTCGGGCCTACTTTAGAATACGCCTTGTCAGGGCTCTCGTGCTTTGATGGAAAAGAGAATTGGCGCTTCCTGCACCAGATATTTTTCAAAGCCGGGGGCAAGACCCCGCGGCAAAAGCACGTTGAAGCGAGCGCAGACCGGCTGGTTTTCGAGTACGATGCCTTGACCGCATCTTATTCCCTTGAGCCGGACAAGCTGGTAATCGGGCTGGAGGGGGACGCGGAAAACGTGCAAGCGCGCGTGTTCGCCGACATCCGCCACATGTACGGCGATTCGCAGCCTGGAGAGCACGCGGTAAAGCAAACGAAAACCGGATTGCTGGTTGAAAGGCAAGGCCGGAGCATGACCGTTCACTGCAGCAAAGCGGAAAACGTTACCGCATCCGGCGCAAGCCGGCACTGGTGGTTTCCCGCCGAAAACCAGGAGCGCTGGATTTTCGAAGCCGGCGAGATTTCCTGCGCTTTGCCTTGCGAGATAACTGTGGAATGCAAGCCCGTGGATAAGCGCAAGGCCCCGTTTTTTGACTTGAACCGCGTACGCGCCTCCGGAGACTACGCGGAAAACGCGCTGGTTCACGAGAGAATAAAGGCGTTCTCCTCTTTTTGCTTGAACGGGTTTCCGGAAGCCGGCGGCTTGTGGTTCCGCAACAACTGGTTTCGCGACGCGTTCGAGGGATTGCTCAACAACTACGAATTTTACGAAGCGGCTTGCCCGCAGGCAATAGACAATGCGTTGGGCGCAGCGCGCAAGACGTTCAAAAACGGGTTGATAGCAAACCGCTTTTCTTACTACGCGAACGATAAGCCGCTTTACTTTGCGCTCGATTCCACTTTGCTGTACTACCTGCTTTGCCTCAAGCGCGGGGTTTTTGATTTCGAAGAATTCAAGCAAACATTCGGCCGATTCAAGCAAGACGAAAGCGAAGTGTTTATCGACGGATTGCTTTACTGCCCCGCGAACTACTCTTGGACTGACGAGAAGTGGGGGAATAGGCCCACGCGCCTGCCGGCTGATTGGCCTAACGAGGAGTGCGCATTGATTGAAATAAACGCGTTGTGGATTGAGCTGCTTAAGCAGGCGGGCAAGACTACGCACGGCGCGTTGTTCAAGGACTTGGCTGCAGCCAGCGAGCGCGAGTTCAAAAATAATTTCCTGCCCGGCTTTCCTCACGCGGTTTCAATTGACGGCAGGCTGGCGCCGGGTTTTCACTCGGCTAAAATCATTGCCTTGGCTTTGCTCGACTTGCCGCCGAAATTCGTTCAAAAACAGTTCGACTTGGCAAAACCGTTCCTCGCGTTTAAAAACAAGAAATTATTCGGGGTCGCGGTGAATCCGTCGAGTGACTCGTGGTACCAAGGCAAAACCGTCTGGCCGCGCGACAACCCTTACCTGCTGCGCGTTCTCGGCAAGCTCGGATTGATGAAAACAGAGAAGGAACTGCTTGAAAACTCGCTCGAGCCCGGGGCCTGCTTGTTTTACTCGCAGGAGTGCTACTCTTTCCCGGACTTGAAGCCGTTAAAGAGCCCGATTCAGTACTGGAGCCATTTCATTCAGCCGTTTTTGGAGTGAGCTATTTAGGCGGGCGGGAGTCGCAAGCTGTGGGGTTTTTTATTTGCGGGTAGTGAAATTGTTTTTGAAATGACCGACTTGAACGCGATTGCAAGAAAGAGGTGCGAGCGCTTGCTGGAGCTGGCGCGCGGCAAGTGGCGTTCGGGTGATGAAAAGCTCGCCAAGCGCTATGTTCAGCTGGCGCGCAAAATCGCGATGCGGCACAGAATTTCTTTAGGCCGCCAAGAGTACTGCCGCAAGTGCGGAGTCCCGTTCGTTGCAGGGTCCACTCTCAAGACGCGGATTAGCTCCGGAAAGCGTTTAAATACGTGTACTCGCTGTAATACTACGCTAGTTTTCCCGTTGAAAAGGAATTCCTGAATTTTAAGGAAGCAACCGTTAACCTGGTTGGAAGCGGGGGAACAATTGAGGTGAGTAATTGTCTTTCAAGGATGTATCGCACGACGTAGTCATATCCAGCGTCAGCAAGGAACTAAAGAAGAACGAAGCGATTAAGGAGCCGGATTGGCTGGCTATGGTTAAGACCGGCATGCAAAGCGAGCGCTTGCCTAGCGAACCGGATTTCTGGTTCAAGAGAGCGGCGGCGTTGCTGTTGACTATCGCGAACCACGGCCCGGTTGGGGTCGAGCGGTTGCGCAACAAGTACGGCGGCCGCAAGAGGCACGGCGTGAACCGCCACCACCACAAGAAGGCGGGTGGTAAAAACATTCGCTTACTGCTTCAGCAATTGGAAACCGCGGGCTTGGTTAAAAAAGAAAAGACGGGCCGCGTAATCACTCCCAAGGGAGTTTCATTGCTTGACAAGGCGGGCAAGTAGAAATGGACGAGGAGGAATACCGTAAGAAGCTGCTTGAGGTTCAGAAACAGCGCGAGTTGGAACTGCAGAAGCGCGAGATCATTCGGTCGCGCGTGGATGCCGGGGCTTACGAGCGCTTGTCTAACATTCGCAGCGCGAACCCGGAGTTGTACGAAAAGCTCACGACTTTAATCGTGTACCTCGTGCAAAACGGGCAGTTGAAGACGGTGTTGACCGAGGACCAGTTGAAGCAGTTGATTTCGCGGTTGGTTGTTTCACAAAGAAAAGAAACGAAGATTATTCGTAAGTGAGGTGTTTTTCGAAATGGCTTCTGTTAAAAGCACGGAAAAAAAGCAGGCATTGGCTAAGAAATTAAGGCAGAACCGGCGCATCCCGATTTTCGTTATTGCGAAAACGAGGAGGCGCGTTTCGCGCAACCCTATGACGCGGAATTGGAGGCGCCAAAAGCTTGACTTGAAGGTGGATTGAAATGGCTAAGGATGTTGACCAGCAAACCGCGGTTTCTTTAAAGCAGCAGAAAACCGTGAAAAAGGAAGAAAAAAAGGAGGAAGAGAAAACGCAGGAAGGCGTTGCCGGCGTTACTCCGGAAAAGGCTAAAGTAGAGGAGAAGAAAAAACCGGAGAAGAAGGAAAAGCCGAAGGATGACGAGAAAAAGAAGCGCGAGATAGTGCTCGAGCGCGTTTACGTCGTTCCATTGTCCGGCGCTTACTCGAAGCCGAGAATCAAGCGCGGCAATAAGGCGTCGAGCTTGCTTCGCGAATTCGTTTCGCGGCACATGAAGGTTGATGCTAAGAACGTGAAGATTGCGAACGAGATTTCTTGCGTTTTGAATGCGCGCGGGTGCAAGAAGCCGCCTAAAAAGATAGCTATAAGAGTTTCAAAAGACAAGGAAGGTATCGTAGAAGTCGTTTTGAAGAAGTGAAGCGCTTGGCAGTTGAAAAACCCCGGGAGAAAGTCTGCATTATCTACTTTGATGAAGCAAGCAAGCACCACCGCAACATAAAGAACGCAATGTTCGGGACCGATGTTGCGAAATCGTGCCGCTTCATTAAAATAAAGGAAGAGGATTTCGCGAACCAAATCGGGAAATACCCGGTTCACGTGGTTTTGACTGCGTTCAACCCTGAGAACGAGCATCACGCGCGCTTGTACCGAGACTTGAATGCCAAGCTCGCGGGCCAAGACGTGTTAATGCTTAACTTGCGCGCCCCGAAGGAAACGAGCGAAGCCGAGTACGGTGCCCTCGCCGATGCGTTGAAAGAAAGCCTGAAGGGTGAAAACGTCTCTAAAAAGCTGCGCGAGCACTTGGAGAAAGTTTACGACGCGCGAACCAAGGACTTGTTTAAAGTCATTTCAACGGCTGCGAAGAAGAAAGCCGTTCGCAAAGCGGCGTGAAGTTGGGATTTTAGTGAAGGAATTCAACATACAGAAAACGAGCCTAGAGCGCAACCCGTTCATCGGGTTGTTCTTGAGGGCTAGCGACAGCGTGGTGTTGTGCACTAAAAACGCGCCGTCTAAAGTGAAAACCCTAGCCGAGGAAACGCTCGGGGCGCCGTTAACCGAATTGTTTCTGGCGGAATCCTCTTTAATCGGCATTTTTTCGGTTTTGAACAGCACCGGCTGCATCGTGACTTCGGAAGCAGAGCACAAGGAAGTGCAGGCGCTCAAGAAAACCGGCTTGAACGTGCTGAAACTAAAATCGAGTTTTGCTCCGGGAAACAACATTCTCGTTAATGACACGGCTGCGTTAGTCAGCCCGTTGATGTCGAAAGAGGAAGCCGCTGAAATCGCTGACGCGCTCGGAGTTGAAGTGCACCGCCAACAGTTCGCTGGCTTGAAAACAGTCGGCTCCGCTAACATAGTAACCAACAACGGCTTGCTTGCGTTCAACGAAACCAGCGAAATCGAGTTAAAGCAGTTGGAGAAGTGGTTCGGCGTCAGGTCCGGGGTCGGAACCGCTAATATGGGCGTTGTTTACAATTCATTAAGCATTGTCGCTAACAAGAAGGGAGCGCTCGTCGGTGACTTGACGAGCGGTTTCGAGTTGCAGAGGATTTTCGAGGCTTTAGGTGATTGAATTGAGTGACCAGGAAGAATTACAGCGCGCGATTTACGAAATAAACATGATCGAACGCCAAATGAAGGAAATCGAAGGCCAGCTGCAAAACATTCAAGCCTTGCGCGGCGAGAACGAAGCAACCCGCAAGGCCTTGGCTGAACTCCCGAAGGACGAAACGTTTTTCGGCTTGGGTTCAGGCACCATGATTCGCGCTAAAATTTCTTCAACAGACAAGGCAATGGTTGATATCGGCGCAGGCGCAATAGCCGAGAAGCCGATTCCGGAAATCGTTGCCATTCTCGAGGAACGCGATACTCAACTACAGGCGTTGTTCGCGCGCTTGGAGAACGACTTCAACAACGCCGGCAAAGCTCTTGACTCGGTTTCCCAGAGAGCCGGCGAGATTCAAGCCAAGTTAAGAGGCTGAAGCAATTGTTCGGCGCGCTCAAGAACAAGCTGAAGGGCTTCATCGATTCAGTTACTAAGCGCGAGCAAGAAAAAGACGGAGAGGTAACGGCAGACGAAGAGGTAAAGCCCTCGAAACAAGCCGAATCAATCCCTGCACAAACGCCTGAACCAACTCCTCAGAAACAACCGGAAGTAACCGCACCAAAAGAAACCAAACCACAG
>JAZDMM010000041.1:0-3599 GCA_043800965.1 Microcaldota archaeon
CCGCGCGAGCCCGACCCCTAAAGAATGGCCGGTTTACAACCCCGGAGGATACTTACTGCAGGAGAAAACGGTTCAGGCAGGCGACGTTGTTTTCGTGGATTACACGGGATACTTCGAGAATGGTACAGTGTTCGACTCCAACCGTCCCATGGACGCGGCTATGGGCGGCATAAACAAGGTATTGTTTGAACCGCTCATCTTCAAGGTTGGCGAGGGAAACGTATTACCCGGCTTTGAGGAAGCCATAATCGGCATGAAGATTAACGACTCGAAGATATTCACGATTCCGCCCGAAAAGGGCTACGGCAAGTACAACCCTGTGCTGGAGGTTACCGAAAGCTTGAGCAAGCTCGAGTCCCTCGGGTTCAATGTAACGCTTGACGAAGTGATTTCAATAGACAACCAACACTACTGGATTGAAAGCATTACGGGGGATGAAGTAAAGCTCGACGGCAACAACATTTATTTCGACGGCAACGCCTACAAGCGATACCCGTTGTTCGATAAAACGCTTATTTTCAACGTGACGGTTATTTTGATCACGGACGATGAATTAAACCCGTACACTTAAAGCCCGTTTTTATGGCGCATCATATCCACTCTACGCCGGCCCTTGCGTATAATGCGCGCGCCCTTGTCAATGGTTTTACTGGCTACGTCACTGCCGGTGTGCATTATCAAGTGGCGGGAGTGAAACAAGTCGCGCGACGGGTGCAGCGAGTTTATCTTGATTAACAAGGGATGCCGGCCGAGCGGTACAAGCAAAGGCAAATCGCGGAGAGAATACGACATCAGGAAAGAAACCGCCAAGCGGGCTGCACCGGAAACGAGGAACAGCGCGGGAATCCCAATCAAACCAAATAACGCGTGGTCGTTGAAAAACAAGAGCAGTATTATTCCGAGCGATGCCCCGGCAAAACGCGCTACACCGGCAAAGAAATTATAGTTGCTAATTAAAGCCGGCACTCGGTCCTGGCTCGCGGAAGACAAGACGTAAGTGAACAAGGCGAATTCAATGCCGGCCCACGTGAAGCCGCTGAACACCTCGAACAACGCCAGCACGTAAAAATTCGTGGTCGTAAGCCAAAGCAAGGGAATAAGCGAAGCGAATACCGTGCAGGAAAACAATATCGTCTTGCTTCCGAACGACTGGCTTAAACCGCCCCAGTAACGCATTGCGACAACGCGGGCTATTCCCGCGGCAAGCAGCAAAACCGTGAATTCAAAGTAAGTGAAACCCAGGTCGCGAAATTCGTACACCACGAAGAACGGCGCAGCCAAGTGAACCGTAACCAAAAACAGGCACGAGTACAAAACCAGGTTGCGTGTTTCCGCATTCACCGGGTTTTTAATGAAATCTAACGGATTTTCAACAAAAACAGGGGATTTTGCATCGTCATCTGAAATGCGCGTCAAGTAATAAAGCGAAATCGAGCGCGCGAGAAAAGAAACGAAAAACAATCCTGCAAAAGCGACAAGCAAAGCTGCGTCTTGAAACAAGCCGAGAAGCGAACCCGCGGCTAAAGTCGCACTCAAGGCAACGAGCTGCGTAACCGAATTGCGCCGGCCTATGAAAGAACCGCGGATTTTTTCGGGAACTATTTCCGCCATCCAACCGCTCCACAAGGGATTAGTGAACGCGTTTGAAACAACGTAAACCGTGAAGAAAACCAAAAGCAAGGGCAGCGCGATTTCAACCGATAAAAACACGGTTGACAGCATCAGCAGCCAAGAAACCGCATTCAACGAGACAGCGAACAAAACCATTTTCTTGCGGTTGCGGTACCGGTTAGCCGCGTAAGGCGCCGCTATCTGAATGAACGCGCCAAGCAACGCCGGAAGCGAGCTCAAGCTCCCGATAAACGCCTCGCTCGCGCCGCGCAAAACCGCGTAAGCCGCGAGGTACGCCTCGCCTGCTCCCGCCGCTATCGAGTAAAACGCGCCGTCGCGAATCGAATTCTTCAAATCTTTTTCTTTAGACGCCATGAAAAACATCGGCTTGAAAAAAGCTTAAAGCCAGGCTATCGAAACCAACCAAACCGCAAAGCCTGCAGCCAACGCGCTCAAGAAATTAACAACGTCGTTATCAATGGCTTTCCAGCCGCGAACCTGCTTGGTTTTGCAACCGCACTTGTGCACTACGCGCTCGGTTTCCTTTTTGCAGTCCGGGCAGTAATAGCCGCCTTGAACCGTTGCCCCAAGCATGCTGTCAACAAGCGAACCCAGCAACCCGCCGATTGCGATGAATAAAATGAATTTCTCGCCGCCAACGAACTGCTGAACTAAAACCTCGCCGGCAAACCCCGTTGAAAGCAAGTTGTTAACCGAGTTAAGCAAAATCGCGGCAACTGCTATAAGCAAGGCACCGATTAAAGCCGCGCCCAAGCCGCGAAGCGAAACCGCGCCTGAAGAGCCGATTCTCACGCGCTTGAAAGTAGTTAGCATGAACGGCTTGCCTCCGAGAATCCCGATTTCCGTAGCCCAAGTATCCGCAGTAGCCGTGGCTACTACTGCTACGAACGCGGCAAATACGGCGGGTGACGGGTAAAGCTGGTGAAACAACGCGATTAACGCAGGCAAGGCGCCGTTAGCAAACACTTGCCAGAAATCGCGCTCGCCTCCTTTAGCGAATTCCTCGTACGCTTCCTTCTTCTGGCTTGCCTTGAAACGCGTGAGCACACCCGCCGAAATAAAGAAGACGGCCATTAACGCGAGCCAAGTCCAGCCGCCGAAAGTAAAAACAATAAAGCCTAGCAAAAGCGCGGCTATAGTCCCGCCTGCAGTAAGCTGCGACTTCTTGAACGCATAAATCGCAATAACCAGCGTGACAATCAAGCCGATTAAAGCATTAACGTGGCTGAACATTCGAAACCTCTCTCAATAGCTTAACGTAATAATCAGTTTTATTAATAACAGTAGGTAATATTGAATTGAAATGGAAACTTACTGGGGTTTGTACATCGCGTGGTCATTCGGCTTCCTGATGTTGTCCACGACCTTGCTCGCTCCGTTTCTCAAGCGCAAATACGGCTTTTTGCTCGGCATTATTCTTTACGCACTTGTTGACATCACAATGTCGCGCGTAGGCATCTGGACCCTAACCAGCGCGTTTGCCTGGGGCTTGGCCGGCTGGTGGATGGCAACGCGCCAGCCGAGTGGTTCATTCAAGACATTCCTCGGCATGTCAGTTGCAGGCACGTTATTGTTCGATTTTGTTTCCGGCCCTATCTTCGGTTCGTGGCTGTGGAGAATGCCGTTTGAAGTCGCGTTAATCGGTCAGATTCCGTTCACCATGAGCCACTTGATCGGTAACGTGGTCGTAACCGGAATCTTTGCTCCTATAATCTATCCGCTCATCGCAGGCAACAAGCAATTCGCTTCCTTCATCAGCAAGTACAAAATCGCGAAGCCAACCGCTTTTAAACAAGAAGCATAGAACTATTTTTATGAGCGAATTAACGGAAAAAGTCCGGGCGATTGTCAAGAAGAAATACGACGAATTCGAGGAAGTCGGCGGCAACTGGAAGAGCCATGTTGAACCGGTTAAGCGCCATGCTTTGAAGCTCGCCGAATTGCTGCACGCAGACTCCGAAGTAGTT
>JAZDMM010000105.1:0-3478 GCA_043800965.1 Microcaldota archaeon
TTCAAGGCCAAGGACTTGCCGGCAACGGCGCGCAAGATGAAGCAGGCGGATTGAATTGCCTCAACACTACGCTTTGCGCTTTGACTTGAATCGTTTCCCCGAGCCGTGGCTTGAGATTGACGGCGTGAAAATGCACGTTACGAGCAGGGTCTCGCCTTTGAAGGACGCGGAAAACAGGGTGCGGCTGCTGGGCGTTAAGAAAGTAAGTAATGCGCTCGACGTTTGCACTGGCTTGGGTTATTCCGCGATTGCCTTGGCTAAAGCAGGCGCGAAAGTGACCACGATTGAACTCGATGAGCACGTGCTTGAGTTAGCGAAGCAAAACAAGTATTCGCAAGGTTTGTTTGATGGGAGCAAGATTCGGCTTTTGGTTGGCGACGCGTTTGAGCTGGTGAAAGAGTTTGAAGACGCTTCGTTCGACGTTATTCTTCACGACCCGCCGCGGTTCTCGTTCGCGGGCGAGCTTTATTCGGGCGAGTTTTACCGTGAGCTGTTTCGCGTGTTGCAAAAAGGCGGGCGCTTGTTTCACTATACGGGAACAGCAGGTGAGAGAACCGGGAAAAGGCTTTTACGAGGCGTAAAAGAACGGCTTTCGCAAGCAGGCTTTCAGCGAATCAAGCGGCTCGAGAAGGAAATGGGTTTTCTGGCATTTAAACCCAGCCGCGGCGCTTGAAGTATAATAACATAGTGACGCCGACGGTAATCATGAACAGCCAGAGTACGGGATAGCCCAGCGGGTGGGATAACTCGGGCATGAACTTGAAGTTCATTCCATACACTCCTGCGAGGAATGTTAGCGGGATGAAGATGGTTGCAATGACCGTCAATACTTTCATTACTTCGTTCATCTTGTTGCTCACGCTAGACAAGTAAACGTCGAGCATGCCGGAAGCCATTTCGCGAAGCGTTTCAACAGTGTCGATTACTTGAATCGTGTGGTCGTACACGTCCCGGAAGTAAACCATGGTTTGTTTCTTGATTAACTTGGATTCGCTTCGCTGGAGGCTGCTTAATACTTCGCGCAAGGGCCAAACGGATTTTCTCAGGTAAATCAAGTCGTGCTTGAGCTTGTAAACCTTGCTCAAGATGTGCGGCTCGGGATTCTGGACTACTTTTTCTTCGAGCTCTTCCGTGTCTTCGCCGAGTTTCTCGAGCACGTTAAAGTAATTGTCCACAACCGCGTCGATCAAGGCGTAAGCGAGGTAATCACTCCCCATTTTTCTAATCTTGCTTTTACCCCCGCGAATTCGTTCGCGCACGCCATCGAAAACATCGCCTTCCTTTTCCTGAAAGGAAATTACGTAATTGTTTCCGAGAACGATGCTGACCTGCTCGGTTTCAATTTCCTTGGTTGATTCTTCGTACCGCATCATGCGCAGTACCAGGAACAAGTAATTGTCGAACTCTTCGATTTTCGGCCTCTGGCTCGGGTGCGCAATGTCTTCGAGCGTCAACGGGTGCAAGCCAAAGCACTCGCCGAGTTTTTCAATTAGTTTGGTGTCGTGCAAGCCGTTGACGTTAATCCACGTTGCACTCGGTGTTTTTTTGAAAGCAAGGCACTCTTCGGGTTTGGAAACGGTTTTCTCCTGCAGCTTTTCTTGCGTGTAATCAATCACGTTTATGGAGACCTTGGAATCCTTTTTGGAGCCGGTGTAAATAGTGGTTCCCGGCCCGTAGCCGGATTTCTTGCCTAAGTTGTTGGTTATTCGCGACATCTAAGACATTACTAGCCGGGTTAATAAACTGCTTTCGCGAACCCGCTTAAGCAAGGTTTTTAGTTTCCTTTGTCCCTTTTTGTGTCATGGCTATAGTAATGATCGTCGGTTCCGGCGCGAGAGAACACGTTATTTCTTGTGCTTACGAAAAGAGCCCGCACGTTTCCAAGATAGTGGTTGCGCCGGGAAATGACTTCATGACTTTTAACAGGCAAAAGGAAGTCGTTATCGAGAAGGACTGTAAGCTAACAGGTGCGGAATCGTTTCTCCGAATCGCGCTAAAGCACAAGCCGGACTTGATTGAAGTAGCGCAAGACGATGCGCTCGCTTGCGGAACAGTTGATTTATTGCAGGCGAACGGGTTCCGCGTGTTTGGCCCCACGAAACAAGCGGCGCGAATCGAGTGGGATAAGAAGTGGTCGCGCGAGTTCATGCAAAAAAACGGAATTCCTTCTCCGGAATTCGCTTACTTCGATAATGCGGAGCAAGGAAAGAAGTACGCAGCTGAATTATACGAGGAACACCCGGACGCAATTGTTTTTGTTAAAGCCACAGGCTTGTGCGCAGGTAAAGGCGCGTTAAAAGCAACCAATCTGCGCGAAGCAAACGCGGCTATTGACAAAATGCAAGAGTTCGGCGAAGCCGGCCGAGTGTTCTTGATTGAAGAAGGCTTGGTCGGCGAAGAGTTTTCATGCTACGCGATTATTGACGGCGAGGATTACTTTGTTTTCAAATCAGCTCAAGACAACAAGCTGGTTTTCGATGGTGACAAAGGCGGGCAGACCGGAGGCATGGGCGCGATTTCTCCAGCCATGGTTACAAACGGTTTTGAGGACTTGATTGAAGAGAATTTGATTGCGCCGGTAGTGGCGGGTTTCAAATCAATGGGAATAAAGTACGTTGGAATGCTTTACCTTGGCGGAATAATAGTTGACGGAGAACCGATGAACATTGAATACAACGCGCGCTGGGGTGATCCCGAGTGCCAAGTTGTTTTACCGCCTCTGGAAACGGATTACTTCGAGCTCGTTAACGCGTGCATTGACGGCAAATTGAGCGAAATCGACGTGCGGCAAGACGATAAAGCGCGCGTGTGCGTTGTAGGCGCTTCAAAAGGTTATCCCGGTGATTATTCGGAAGTGAAAGGCAAGCGAATAACGGGGCTGGAGGAAGCGATGGCTGTTGGCGGAGTCAACGTTTACGGCGCCGGCATCAAAAAGAATGAGGCTGGGGAATTCATTGCAGCAGGCGGCCGTTTGTTCAGCGTAGTCGGCGAAGGAAGGGATTTGCCAGAGGCGAAAAAGCGTGCTTACGAAGCGATTGCGAAAGTTAGCGTGGAAGGAAACAACCTGCACTATAGGGCGGATATCGGCTGGCGTGACTTGAAGCGGCTAGGTTGGTGAAAAAATGCCGGAGTACGCGAATTGGTTTGGGGAGGCTGCTAAAAAAGCGTGGGCGTCTAAAAAAAGCGGTGTTTTGGAGTTCGATGACTTACGCGTGGTTAAAAAAAGCAAGATGCTTTTGGTTATGCCGGATGATGAAGAGGTTGTACGGCGTAACTCGGCGATTATCGTGGCTTTTCCAAAGCTAGAACATTTTGATTCATTTAAGGACGCGATGAGGGTTGTTAAGGAAGGAGGCCCGGCTGATGATAATCCGTTTGCCGTGGGCACAGTATTCGTTGTTCCAGACGCCAAAGGTCCGGATGGCGACATAGGTTTGAAACTTGGTTTTACCCAAGCCCATTATAAGGTCGGGGAGGA
>JAZDMM010000122.1:0-3126 GCA_043800965.1 Microcaldota archaeon
TTGACAACAAGGCGATTTCCAGCGCAGACGCGGTAGCCGTAATCTCCCCGCAGCTGGAGTCTTACGCTTTAAGCCACGGCGCGAAAAAAACGCTTTTGTACTTTCCCCCGACTGATTTCAAGCCCGTAAAAAAAACACGAGGCAAAAAATTCGTTTTCGGTTATATAGGCTCAACAGACCCGTGGCAAGGCATCGACATGCTTTTCAAGGCTTTTCAAGACCTCAACGACTCCTGCGAACTACGCGTGTACGGCCGGATGACTCCGGCGCTTGAAGCGAAAGCAGGCGAAGACTACCGCATTAAGTTATTCGGCGAAATCCCGAACAGCGAAGTGCCTTCCGCCCTTGCTTCGTTCGACGTGTTCGTGCTGCCCCGCCCCTCGTCGCCGACGGTTGAAACAACCACTCCTATAAAGCTGGTTGAAGCGATGCGCGCGGGTTGCGCGGTATTAAGCACCGATGTTGGCGGTGCGTCTTGGCTTCTTAAAGACGGCGAAAACGCATTAGTTTGCAGGCCCACAGTCAAATCCCTCAGGCGAAAAATGCAGTACGCGTTAAAGCACAGGCGGGGCTTGACTCGTTTGGGTAAAAACGCGCGTGAAACGGCAGGCGCCTCGGATTACCGGCGAGTGGGCAAAACAATGGCAGACTTCATGAAACGGGTTTAAGGATTTCAACTATTTTTTTTCCGGTTGTTCCGTCGCCGAACGGGTTGCTCCAGTCTCTTCTTCTCCGCATCATTTCTTCAACCGCGCGCAACACGCTCGCTTTCTCGACGCCCGCAACGATGTTCGCCCCAGCTTCAACCGTTTCCGGCCGCTCGGTGTTATCGCGCATCGTAACGCACGGTACTTTCAAAATGCAAGCTTCCTCCTGCAAGCCGCCGGAATCGGTTAGAATCAAAGACGCGTTATTTTCGAGGCACAAAAAGTCGAGGTAGCCGACGGGTTCAATGATGTTGAGCCCAGCCAAGCTGAAGCCGAACTCTGAAGCGCGTTTCTTAGTGCGCGGGTGAATCGGGAGAAGGACTTGCTTGCCGGTTTTCTCGCCAATTGCTTTCAAGCTTTCCAAAGCGCTCGCCAATCGCTTCCTGTCGTCCACGTTTTCCTGGCGGTGCAAAGTTGCGAGAATGTAGTCTTTGGTTTGCAGTTGGTGGCTGGCGAGAATTTTCGACTTGCGTTTTGCGATTTCAATGTGCTGAAGCGCTGCATCAACAATCGAGTTGCCGACTACGTGCACGCCTTTAATCATGCCTTCTTTCTCTAGGTTCTTGCGCGAGGTTTCGGTTGGCGCGAAAAGCCAGGTGGAAATGCGGTCAGTTGCGGCACGGTTTCTTTCCTCAGGCATTTTCTCGTCAAAAGAGCGGAGTCCGGCTTCGACATGGCCGAACGGGACGGATAGGTTTTTCGCCGCCAAGGCGGATGCGAGGATTGAATTAGTGTCGCCTTCGGCCAAGACAACGTCCGGCGAGTGTTTCTTGATTGTAGCCTCGATTTTCGCTACTGCGGCGTTTATCTCGAATGCTTTGGTTTCGGAAGCGAGCGCGTAGTTTTCGTCCAGCGCGGGTAATTCCAAGTCTGCGATTATTCCGCCGAATAACTTCAAGTCGTAATGCTGGCCGGTTGAAATGAAAACGTGCTCGATGCCCGCGGCCTCTATCTCGCGCATTACAGGCGCCATTTTGATTAATTCCGGTCTAGTGGAAACAACGCTTAAAACCTTCACTTCAAGTCGCCTCGGCCCAAGCCCTTCAACTCAAAGCCTTGCGGCGCTTTCTTAAAAAGCCCGCGGCCGTCGACAATGAGGTTGCCGCGCATTTTATTTTTAACGGCCGGCCAATCGATTTTCCCGAACTGCGAGTGCGCGGTGGTTACGGCAATGGCATCCGCGCCTTCAACCGCTTCGTCAAGCGTTTTCAACTCGGCGAAACCGCATTTCTTGACCAGCGGGTCAACAGCAACAACGATTGCGCCTCCCTTCTTCAACGCTTCGGCAACGAATTGCGCCGGAGTCAAGCGCTGGTCGTCGACGTCAGCCTTGAACGCGACTCCGAGCAAAACGATTTTCTTTCCCTTAAGCGAGCCCAGCTGCTTGCGCAAAATTCCAACCAGGTGCAGGGGCATCAAGTCGTTTATTTCGCGGCAGAGCGGCAGCAGCTTCGCGTCCTGCCACGACTCCATTAAAAACCAGGAGTCTAGCGGAATGCAGTGGCCGCCCACGCCTGCGCCGGGCTGGTGAATGAAAACGCGCGGGTGCTTGTTCGCCAAGTTTATTACTTCAAAAACGTCAACGCCGAGCTTCTCGGCAGCCAAAGCAAACTCGTTCGCAAGAGCAATGTTCACGTCGCGGTAAATATTCTCCGCCAACTTCACGAATTCGGAAGCAGTGCAATTCGTTTCAGTGATTTTTCCGTTGCAGATACCGGCGTAAAGCCCTTTCGCTTTTACGGCGCTTTCCTTGTTAAAGCCCCCGACTACGCGGTCGTTTTCCCTCATTTCCCGCAGGGTATCGCCGGGAATCGCGCGCTCTGGGCAGTGCGCCAAAAAGAAATCCGTGCCCGCCTTCATTCCCGAGCTTTTTTCAATAACCTCCCGCACCAAGCCCGCGGTTGCCCCCGGCGAAACGGTTGACTCCACTACGACGAGGCAGCCGCGCTTCAAGTTAGGCGCAAGCGAAGAGCAAGCCGAGCTTAAGAACCGGGAATCCATTTTATTGTTTTCAATGGGAGTAGGCAAGCAAAGCAAGATTGCTTCGGCGTCGGCGCATTCGGCGTAATCGGTTGAAGCGCGGAGTTTGCCTGAGGAAACGACTTTAGACAAGAGTTCGGGCAGGTTCCGCTCGGGGAACGGAGGCTTCGCGGCGTTGATTGATGCGGCGCGTTCTTTCGAGACGTCTATTCCAATTACTTCGTGTCCGGCGTCTGCGAACAGGCAAGCCGCCGGCAAGCCGATGTAACCCAAGCCCACAACGCAAATACGCAAGCAAATCCCCCAGAAAACGACTAAGTTTATTTACCCGCTGTTTTATTAAATGTATTTCATGTTTCAGGGTTTAAGCTGAATGACCGACGGCAAGCGCGAGACGCTGTACCACTTCATATTGTCAATAGCAACCAAAGCGATTACC
>JAZDMM010000042.1:0-17710 GCA_043800965.1 Microcaldota archaeon
AACAGCTGAAAATAATGCAGGTGCACGTAGAGCGCGTGCAGGAAGAGTTAGACAAATTAGAAAAAAGCGGCTTGGATTTTCGTTTTCTAGTTTAGCTACTTGCCGCGCGCGAAGTGAGGCAGTTTCCCGTATATGCCGTAAACTTCACGTATTGTTTTGCCTAGCCGAGCGGAATTTTTCTTCATTTCTTCCAGTATCATCCCCCAATAATCCCACTCAAGCATTGCCGCTTCCCTCTTCATTTTTTCAAGGTTCAGTTTTGCCAGTTTTTCACGGTCTTCTTCGAATAACCGCCCGGCATTTGCGCCGTATTCGCGCACGAATTCCGCGTGTTCCTTTTGCGCGGCGGCCCTTTTTTTCTCGAATTCTTCCGGGTCGAGCAGCAGGGGATTGCTTCTAACGTTGAAAGCGATGCTTCGGCTCAGTCGCTCTGCTGTGCTTTCCTCTTCCGGCTTTACCGTGCCTTTTTTAGCAAGCCGCTCGATGTCGTCCGCTACTTTTTCCAGGAACTCCGGGCTTAGAAAACCGGTTCCCCTTGTTTTTCTGGTTGAGAAATACGTAAAGTCCTCGTGCTTGCGGAAAAAGTCTATCAGCATGTCCGTTGCTTCGCCTCCGAGGTCTTGTTTTTCCACAGTGTCGCGCGCTTTTCGCGTCATCCCCCGGAATTTTCCACCCCTCAGTTGGTCTTGTTCTGCCGGGAGCTCTAACGTGGCTATTAAGCGGCCTTTCCGTTCTTCTTCGGGATCGAGAATAAACGTGACCGGGCTAGGCAATCCAACTACCTCGTCGCTTTTTACTGCCGCGGGGTATTCATGCAGCTTTTTTTTCCGGACTGTGAAAAAAGATTGCGGCTGGCTGTTATGAAAATCTATTACGTGGGTCTCCCTATCCCCCAGCTTATGCCTGGAGAAATGTTCTCTTGTCCGAGCGACCATAAAGCGAGCCAGCTTCTTGCGGTCTCCCGCGATTTCCGGTTTTTCCAGCAGAGTCAAAAAGCTGAGTTTTCGGGGGAAAGGGATTACGCGAACATCGTGCCCGCGTTCGCGAAGTATTTCCGCCACTTTACGCGCTGCTACTGCCGCGGGAACTTCCGCGTAATCCGCGCGCGTGCGAAAAACGAATTTCATTTCACGTCGTTATCCCTACTATCGTTTAACCGGAAGTCTGATTATTTTCTTGAGCTAATTCGTTTAGCACGAGCTCGAAGATTCCGCGGAATTTAGTAGTTGAGTTGTAAAGAAAATCCGGAGTGCCTTCTATCTCGATCGGGTAACCGGTTTTCAAGCAATTACAGTCCCCGGAACGCACAATGATGTCCGGCTGCGAGCAATAGTGGTTTAATTCGCCGCACCCGATGTCTTCCCCGCCCTCGACTTTCCCGTAAACGAAAACCGTTTTCCGGTATTCGGCCAGCGAGTGGGTTATTTCGGAACTGACTATGCCTACCATCGAATTACGCGCATCCATGCCTTCGTACAAATCCTGTTCGATTACCAGCAGAGGCTTCGAAAGCGTTTGCTTGAGCGCTTCTTTTGCACTGCCGTGGCTAAAAATCCGGATTCCATCCAAGTTTGTTTCAGTTGGCTGCGTGAAGCGCATTGCAAGCAATGCAAAAGCGGCTATTGCAACTACCGCGATAATAAACAAGCCCAAGTCCATTTGTTTTTTGCCGTTCATGAAAAATCAAACCTCTTCAACCAAGCCCTCGCGCGCGATTTCGGTTTCCTTGAAAACAACGCGCGCTTCCGCGAGCAAGGGAGCGCGGTCAGCGTACCTGTTGCTTAAGTGCGTTAAAAGCAGTTTTTTCGCGCCCGATTTTTTCGCGGTTTCAGCCGCTTCCGTAGTAGTCGAATGCATTTTATCGAGGGCTTCCTTTGATTCCTCTTTACCGAACGCTGAATCCAACACGATCAAGTCAGCGTCCTTGCACGCGTGCTCGAGCGTTTTGCACGGCCGCGTGTCGCCCGAGAAAACGATTTTCCTTCCTTTTTGCTTGTAAGTGTAGTCCCCGAGTTTAAGCGTTTTCTTGCCGATTTTGATTTTGCCTTTGTTTTGTATTTCGGTGAACAACGGGCCTTTGATTCCCGCTGCCTTGGCTTTTGCCTCGTGAAAACGGATTTTCTCCTTTTCCTCGAAAACAAAGCCGAAGCCCGGGCAACCGTGCTCAACCGGGAAAGCGCTTACTTCGAAATCCTTTTCGCCCAAGAGCAAACCGCCTTTAGCAGGGATTTCGAATACCTTGACTTTAAAGCGCGGCATCAAATTAGGCGGGGACAACAAGGTTTCAAACAGTTTCTTGCTTCCGCGCGGCCCGAACAAAAACAAGTCCTCTTGCCGTTGAATCAAGTTGAACGTTTGAATCAACCCGAGCAAGCCGAGAAAGTGGTCGGCGTGCAAGTGAGTCAGGAAAACCGACTTGATTTTTGCGTAACTCGCGCCGTACTTCATCAACTGCCTTTGCGAGCCTTCCGGGCAGTCCACGAGATAGACTCCGCCTTGAATTCGCAGCGCGAAGCCGCTGGTCAAATGCTCTTTGCTCGGCATTGCCGAACCGCTGCCTAAAGCCGTTAACCTAAACAAACACTACACCTTTTAATTAACCGAGAACGAATTTATTTAACGGCTTCGTTTTTATTAAGCGAGTGGGTTGAAAGTGGCTGACAAAAAAGACGATTCGGTATTCCCTAAAGGATTCAAGTCAACTGCGGACATTAAGGTACCGAAGGTTTTAGCCGAGCAAGTCATAGGCCAAGAGCAAGGCGTTAAAATAATCAAGAAAGCGGCTGCGCAAAAGCGTAACGTAATGCTCATCGGCTCGCCTGGAACCGGCAAGAGCATGCTCGCGCAAGCCATGGCCGAATTACTGCCAATAGGAGAGCTTGAAGACGTTTTAGTGCAATCCAATCCGCAAGACGAGAATGTTCCGCGCATAGTCTCGGTCAAGGCAGGCGAAGGCCGTAAAATAGTTAACCAAAAAAGAATGAAAGCAGGCATGGGCAGTAACAACATGAACCTGATTCTCCTGGTTTTCATGCTAGTCTCGAGTTTTCTTTTACTTACTTTCGGGAGGCAACAGCTCGGCGACATAATTACTGCTGCACTGCTCATCGGCTTGTTCGCGGTCATGGGATTGATGATGGTCGGCACTCAGCTCGGCAAGAATCGTTTGTTGAGCGATTCCGAAGACACGAAAGTGCTGGTCGACAACTCCGGGAAAAACAAGGCCCCGTTTGTTGACGCAACCGGCTCGCGCGCAGGAGCATTGCTCGGCGACGTGCGCCACGACCCGTTCCAGTCCGGCGGCTTAGGCACTCCGCCTCACTTGCGCGTGGAAGCCGGCGCAATACACCGCGCGAACAAAGGAGTTCTTTTCATTGACGAGACTTCGTCGCTTGCACCCAAGGCACAGCAGGAATTGCTTACTGCAATGCAGGAAAGGAAGTACTGTATCACAGGCCAAAGCGAAATGAGTTCCGGTGCGCTGGTGCGCACTGAGCCCGCGCCTTGCGAATTCGTTTTAATCGCGGCCGGCAACTACAAGGACTTGCAGCACATGCATCCCGCGCTACGCTCGAGAATTCGCGGCTACGGGTATGAAGTGTACATGGACGAGTCAATTGAAGACAACTTGAAGAACCGGCAGAGGCTAGTGCAGTTCATTGCCCAGGAAGTCAGCAAAGACGGCAAAATCCCGCATTTCGACGAGGGCGCGGTCCGGCAAATCATTAACGAGGCGCGCAAGCGCGCGGGGAGAAAGCGCAAGCTGACGTTGAAGCTGCGAGAACTCGGCGGCTTGATTCGCGCTGCCGGAGACTTGGCGTTCGAGGAAGGGTCGAAATTTGTTACCGAAGACCACGTGATTAGGGCCAAGCTGCTTGCGCGCACTCTCGAACAACAGATGGCGGGGCAGATTCTCGACCTCAAGAAGGATTACAAGATTTTCGTGAATAAAGGAAAGCAAGTCGGTAAAGTAAACGGCTTGGCTGTGATAGCCGACTCCGGCGTTATTCTCCCGATTGTCGCGGAAGTTGCGCCCGCTTCCTCTCGCGATGAAGGCCGCATAATCGCAACCGGCAAGCTCGGCGAAATCGCCAAGGAAGCGGTTGAAAACGTTTCCGCAATAATCAAGCGCCACACGGGCAAGGACACCACGAGTTACGACATTCACGTGCAGTTCCTGCAGACTTACGAGGGAGTGGAAGGCGACAGCGCAAGCATTTCAGTGGCAACCGCGGTCATTTCAGCAATCGAGGACATTCCGATCAAGCAGGAACTAGCGATGACCGGCTCCTTGTCGGTGCGAGGCGCAGTCCTGCCCATAGGCGGCGCAACTCAGAAAGTTGAAGCTGCCATAGACGCGGGAATGAAGGAAGTGCTTATTCCGGCTACTAATTACGATGACTTGGTTTTAACCGACAAGCAGTTGAAGCAAATCAAGATCACGCCCGTGTCCGATATTTACGAGGTGCTCGAGCACGCCTTATCCGACTGCAAGCAAAAGAAAGCGCTTTTGTCGAAAATAAAGGCGGAATTGAAGTAGGAAAACACGTCTATATAGTCTATTTATTTTTCGGCGTTTGTCGTTGTTCGTCCAAAGGCTTATATATTGCTTAAAATTAAATAAATTCTCTGCGAATTTTGCGAAAGAGTGGATGACGAGAAGCCGCGGTAACGTTGCGATTTATGAAGGATTGCCTCCTTTGGGTTGCCTGCGTCTCTCGCACCACAGTTTCTCTGTGGTTTCAGTTTTAAGTCTAGGCTTTTCGTTTTCTTACGTCTTCAACGCGAGTCAGCGGGCTTGAAAAAAGGCTTCAACAAGCGCGCGCTTCATTCCCTTGCGTTTATTCGTTTTCCTTAAAGCACATGCGCGGGTGCAGACGCAAGGTTAAGCCGTTCCCTAGGTAATCGTTAATAATGAGCCAAAGCTTACCCAGGTGGTTTTCCATTCTAATTACCCCTACGCAAGCCCCCATTAAATAGCTTTGGTTTACGTCAGTACCTTACCACGATTTTCTCGCCGAGGCTTGAAACGAACTCGAGGCTCAAGTCGATTTTCTGGTTGGTTCGCGTCTTGATTACGAGCGCGTCGCGTTTCACGCCAACGACTTTCCCGATTAAGCCGCCGATTTCGGTGTAAACCTCCTTGCCTTCCAACTGCATTTTTGAAATAATGCTTTTCTTGAATTCCCGCGCGAGAATGGTCACTAGAAACATTGCCACCACTCCGGCGAGAAGCGAGTAAAAGAAGTCGGCAAACGACACGGTTCCGATGATCCAGTCCGCGGCATTATTGAAAATCATCCAAAACAAGAACAACGCGCTCCCGTAAACCACGTAGCCCGGCAAGTCGTATGTTTTTTTCTCGTTCAAAGCCTCTAGAACGCGGCCCACCAACAGCAAAATAATGCTGATTGGAAGCAGTAACAGCAAGTCTTTCACGAAGAACGCGCTGAGCTTCGTAATGCTCGCTACGCCCTCGCTTTGCATTTCGCCGACATTGGCTATGGCTATCCATATTGCGAGCACGGTTATCGGGATTGCTGCAAAATAGAATATGGAGCCGATGCTTTCAAAGCCCCAGTTGAATGATGAAAACCGCCTTAGAATGCGGTCTTCCAAGCCGGTTCCCTTGAACAAAAGGTAAGTGCCGAGCAAGCCGAGAAACAAGCGCACGCCTAAAACTTCCGAAAACGCGAACAACAGCAGTGCGATTCCGGGAATGCCGAAAACGATTCGCGCAAAATGCGGCTCGCGCAGTTTTTCCAAAATCACGAAGTAAGTTTTCTCAAGCTCTTTCGACTGCTTGACTGTAACCGTTTTCACGCTGCTTATCTTCAGGCGCGAATTGATTAGCGGAATGATCTGCTCGTCGCTCATTCCATCACTGATGAAAACGCATTCGGTAGGCTCGAATTGGTCGATCAGTTCCTCAAGCTGGCGCGCAACTCGCGCGTCGGCATGGTAGCCGAGCTTGTGGCTGCCGGTTAAAGTTGCAACAACCGCCTCGTTCTTCTTGCTTAGCTCGTCGAACGTTTTCACTGCCTCGAACACTGTATTCGCGTCAGCATCCTCGGGATCGGCGATGGCGAGTTTTGTCGCGGCTTGAATGTTCGCTTCCCTGCCGACTACGGGGCCGCGGACGCGCGCCTTCTCACCCAAGTCATCGTCGATATCTACGGTAATAACCAGTATTTTCTTCTTCATGCAAGCGCACCAGGCCGAATATATCTATAAGTCATTATTTAAATAAACCAGCTGACAAATTAAAAATAGCAATGCAAAAGCAAGTCGTCGTGTTCATCACCGTCATCGCCGCGGCAATAGTACTGGCGTTCCTGGTCATAACTTCCGGAATGTCGCCGTTAATGGTTCTATTCGGTTTGCTTGCCCTCGGCGCAATAGTCACGTTCTTCCCGCGCTGGGAGTTCGTGCGCGACTACGAGCGGCTCGTGATGTTCCGACTCGGAAGGTTCATAGGCGTAAAAGGCCCGGGCTGGATTTTTTATATCCCCAACGTGGATTCGATGGAGCGCGTTGACTTGCGCACGCAAACAATAGACATAGCCCCGCAGAGCGTGATTACGAATGAAAACGTGACGCTTAAGGTGGATGCCATTGTTTACTACCGCGTTGTTGACCCGCAAAAGGTGGTTATAGAAATCAAGGACCATGTTGCGGCAGTGCGCAGCCTGATTCACGCGCAAATTCGTAACGTCATCGGCAAAATGGATTTGGAGGAAGTAATTACCAAAACCGAGGAAATCAATCAAGACTTGTACCACACTCTTCAAGACGTTTCAGAGCGCTGGGGAATCAAGACCGTTAAAGTCGAGATTCAAAGCATTCAACTACCCGAAGACTTGATTAAGGCCTTGCACCAGCGCCGTGCAGCACGAGAGTACAAGGCGAAAGTACAGACAGAGGCGGAAGCCAAGCAAGACGCAATAGACATTCTCGACCGCGCTGCCAGCAAGATGAGCGACAACACGCTCGCTTACTTGTACTTGAATACCTTGCAGAGAATCAGCGACGGCAAGAGCAACAAAATCATTTTCCCGATGGAGTTGTCCCAGCTCGCTTCAATGCTCTCCGGCAAACTAGGCGGCGGCAAGTCGGACAAGCCGGATTACGAAGGCGCGGTAAAGACGCTCATGGACGCTTACACAGAGAAGCAGAAGCAAGCGATTGACGAGAAAGTGCCGCCGGGCGAGGAAAAAGGCCAAAAGCTCGGGAAGAAAGCCGAGCAAGCGGCCGAGGAAGCGCTTGAGGAAATCCAAGTCGAGCTGGATGCGGACGTAGCGCAACTTGCCGAGAGCGAGATGAAGAAGCAGAAGCGCGTAGAGAAAGCAAAGCGCGATAAAAAACAGAAGAAACTCTGATTATATTACGGAAGTGCTTTCGATCAAGGCGCCTGCTGCCAGGAAAACGATTGACCAGCCGATGAGTTTCACGCTGTCGTAGCTGATTTGCTTGAACAATGGCTTGCCGAACTGCTTGCGCACGATTGAACTGCTGAGAATCCCGCCAGCAAGAGCAGCTGTGAGGTACGCCAATAGCTCGAAGAAGCCGTGCGGAATTAATCCCGCGGCCCCGACACTCAGCCCGGTTATTGCCGCTCCTTGAGCGCCGATTATTAATTGTTCCTTGGCAATGCTTCCAAGGAAGACTCCGATTATCGACGCGTTCCAAATGATTATGAAAACCGCGCCTGCTCCGTAAAGCAAGGAAAACACGAGAATCAAGCCCAGTACCTTCAGGTTGTTGAGGAAAATCGTTTCAAAAGCGAGTTCGAATTGCGCCACGCTTTTGCCGGATACCACTGTGCCTTGAATGCTGTGCAGTTCGTTGATTTGCGAGGCGAAAACGTTTTGAGTTTGCGCGGCAGGCAGGAAAACGAACCAGGCCGTGAACGCGATTGTTAAGCCGAGAAAGTACGCGACTAGCACAATCAGAGTAGGCGCGTGGCGCGCTAGAGTCCGGCTTCCGAGTATGCGATTTCTTTCAATGCATTTCTCGTCGTAGTCAAACAGTTGGAGTATGAGCGGAATCGACGGTATTGCGACGAGGAGGATCAAAAGCAGGCTGTTGGCTTCCGCCCCGAGGTTGATGAACAAAGTGGCTGGAATGCTTATCGAGACGAATACGATGCTTAAAACGATCAACGGCAGCGGGTTTTCCTCGATGCACTTAGGGTCCAGCAAGCCTTCGAGAACCATAATATTACTTTGGCGCAGGCGCATTAAACTCTTGCGCTGTTACAGAAAAGCTATTTAAATGAATTAACGCAAACTAGTTGCATGGATATTGAAGACAGGACTCCCAAGGAAGCTTACTTGTACGGCAGGCTTTTGGGCTTAAACGAATTAGTCGGGATTTTGAAGGATGCCATGGAGAGCGGTGACAACAATTCCGCGATTGTGCAGTCTGTTGTGGCGCACATTGCCGATGAAATGAATTCGGTGATTGCGGACATGAAAGGCGTTCACGGTGAAGACCACCCGGTTTTAACCCATGCGCACGCTGAAGTGAAGCGGTTTGTTAAGAAAATGGACCAGCCGAAGGTGGAACCCGCTTCCGAAGAGTTTAAGGAAGACGTTGGCAATGCCGACGAGTTGATGAAGAGCTTGCTCGAGCTTAGGAAAGCTAACGAGTAACGCGTGCTTCTGTCCCGTAAGGGGTTTTTGACTTGAAACTACCAGGCGATTTTGTAGCAGCGAATGAAGAGTATGTCGCGGGCAAAGGCGTTTTCGAAGCCAGCGACGGTATTTACTCTGCGGTAGCGGGAGAACTGTTGCAAGACCACGAGGCGCGAACCGTTTCCGTTAAAGCCGCGAAACTGGTGCGGCCGTTGAGGGCAGGTGACCCGGTTTACGCTTTGGTTCAAAACGTTTACGATTCTGTTTGCCTCTTGACTTTCCAGCCGGTTAGGAAAGGGGTTTCCGCGAGCTCGAAGTATGCTTACATGAGGATTTCCGAAGTAACGCAAGGTTACGCCGAGAAATTCCGGGATTACTTGAGAATCGGCGATTACTTGAAGGCGCGCGTAAAGGAAGTCACGCCCCTCGGAATTTATCTTACGATGGCGGACAGCGAGTTAGGCGTGATAAAGGCGTTTTGCACTAACTGCCATGGCTTGCTTGTTTTAGAGAACGGTGAATTCCACTGCTCGAATTGCGGCGGATCCGAGCGCCGCAAGTACCCGGGCGCGCCTCAAATGGCTGCGCGCCGCAGGCCGCAAGGCGGTGGTTTCAGCCGGGGCCCGAGGGATCGTTCAGGCCCGCGTGGTTCAGGCGGTTTCCGCGGTGGAAGCAACAGGGGAAAGCCGTTTAACAGCCGGCGTTCTTAATGATTTTTTGTTGAAAAGGTGATTTGTTTGAAAATCGTTCATTCAGAGGGAAGCGAGACTCATTTTTCTTTACAGGGAATTGACTTGGGCTTGGCTAGTGTTTTGGTTGACAAATTGCTTGAAGACAAGAGCGTTTCGTTTGCTTCGGTTGACTACGACCACCCGACTACGGGAGTCCCGGTTTTGAAAATCAAGGCCAAGGACGCGAAAGCGAGCTTGAAAAAAGCGATTACCGAAGTAAAGAAAGACATTCAGGAATTTGCCAAGCAGCTGTCCAAGGCGTGATTCGCTTGCGTTTCGTTTTATCGAACCAGAAAAAAGCGCTTATTTTGTTAGTATTGTTTTTGGCGTTGTACGCGCTCACTAAAATCACGGTTTTCGCGTACTTTGTTTTTCTTGCCTTGGTTGCCGCTGTTTTTCTCGACTTGCTTCAGCCGTCTAAAGGCAAGCAGCAGTCGAATGCGAAAATGGCACGCGAGCTCGTTACTGCTTTGGTTGCGGCTGTTGCGTTCTGGTTTTTCCTGGGCTTTGTTCTCCAGACTTCCACGCCGATCAACGTCATTACTTCGTGCAGCATGCTCCCGGTTTTAGACCGGGGGGACATGATCATCCTGCAAGGCGGGAAAATAACCGTTCCCGAGGCAAGCGTTAACCTGGATTTATCCCAGGCGGTTGCGCGCAGCTTTATTCTCACGGATCCGGACACGAAACTCGCGCTTCACGGATTAAGCGTTCCTTTCGTAGGCCAAGAACCGGCTTTCAATTTCGACGTCAAGCACTGCACCCGCGGCTCTACTGAAATAATGTGTCTCGAGTCTGTTGACGTGAACGGCGCTAAATTCCGGCCGGATAATGCGAACGACGTCATAGTTTTCGTTCCCAACCCGGTCGAATACGGCTTGCTGATTCACCGCGCTTTCCTGAAAATCAATGCGGCGGACGGCGTTTACTACATGACCAAGGGAGACAACAACCTGTTTCCAGACCAGTTGAGCGGAATTGCGCTGGTACCGGAGAAAGACGTTCAAGGGAAAGTGCTCTTGCGCGTTCCGGTTCTCGGCTATCTCAAATTGTTCTTGTTTCTTCAATTCGAGGAGCCAGAGCACTGCAGGCTCCCGGTTTTGACGAGCTGACCGCGAAAGGAATATTAAGTCTATCCCCCCAAAAGACAATACAGGCAATCTAGCAAGGTGGGTTTTAATTGGAATTCGCAATCGACGACGCTAAATTCTTCAAATCATGCATCGAGGCAGTAGTCAACCTGGTTGACGAAGGCACTTTCGTTTTATCCGAAGAAGGCTTGCATCTGCGGTCAATGGACCCGAGCCAAATCGCAATGGTTGATTTTATTTTGCCTAAGAAGGCTTTTTCCAAACTCAACGTTCAAGACAAGGTTTCAATCAGCGTTAATCTAGTGGACTTCAGCAAGATTCTCGCGCGCGCAAGGCCGGATGACAAGCTAACCGTTAAATTAGACGAGGAAGAGTCGCGCTTGGTTCTGGAATTCAAAGGCGATTCAAAAAGGCACTTTAAACTCCCGTTAATCGATGCGCCGTCGAACCTGCCGAAAGAGCCGAAAATAGAGTTCGATGCCATGGTTAGAATCAAAGGCGGCGCAATGAAATGCATGCTTCAAGACGCGGGCCTGCTTTCTTCGCACGTTGTTCTCCACGCCTTGGATTCCGAATTCATTATCGAGGCGCACGGAGACGCGGGGGACTTGCATTCGCTCACGCCCGGCTCGTCCAAGGACGTTGCCGAGCTCAAGGTAACGGGCGAAACTCGCGCAATGTTCCCGTTCGAGTACATGGATGACTTGACTCGCGCGTGCCCGGACGACGGGGTAATGTCGCTGAACTTGAAGACGGATTCGCCGGTCAAGGTGCAGTACCAGATAGGCGATGCGCTGCTCTCTTACTATCTTGCTCCGCGCGTTGAAAACGTGTGAGCTTTGCTATGCTTTTTGCATACACCCATCACTTCTATTTGAAAGCTTATTATTTCGCCCGGAATCCTTTTTTTCAGGAAGTCTAGGGAATCTATTTCGAAGTGCGTTACTTCCCCCGTTTCAGCGCACACGAAATGACAGTGCTGCTTGTTTTTTGAGTAAACCGTCCTCTTTTCGCACTGGTACGAGTAAAGCGCTCCGGACTTGACTTTATCGTTTAGGAAACGGTATGCCGTAGCTATGCCTATTCCCGCGTCCTTTTTGAGGGCTTGCGAGTAAACGTCTTGTGCGTTGAAAAAAGTCTTTGTCTCGTCAATTATTTTTTCAAACAGTTGCTTTTGCCTTGTTTTTCTCGAGGCGGTCATTTTCTTATTGATAATGAGAATCATTACTATTTAAATATTTGGCGCGCGATTATTTTACAATGGTTTTCTGGCTGATCGTTGCAGCTACTTTAATCGTTTGCCTAGCTTCGCTAGTGGGAATAGCTTCATTCTGGGTCAAACCCAAACTTCTTAACAAGCTCGTCTTGCTTTTAGTCGCTTTCTCAGCAGGCACGCTCATGGGCGGCGCTTTCCTGCACTTGATGCCTGAAGCTCTTGAAGAAATGCCTGCAATGGATTTCTCGCTGGTTTTCCTTGCGAGCTTTTCGCTCTTCTTCGTTCTCGAGCGCGTGGTAAAGTGGAGGCACTGCCACGCTGACGGCTCGTGCGACGTTCATTCCTTCGGTTACGTGAGCTTGTTTGGTGACGCGGTGCACAACTTCGTGGACGGCTTGATTATCGCGGCCTCGTTCATTGCTTCGGTTCCGGTGGGAATCGCGACAACAGTAGCCGTGTTGTTTCACGAACTCCCGCAGGAAATAGGGGACTTCGCCATATTGATTCACGCCGGTTTTTCCAGAAAAAAAGCGCTCGCGTACAATTTTCTCGTTTCCTTGTCCGCGCTGGTTGGTGCGGTGATCGGGTTTTACCTGTCCACTGCAGTCGAATCATTAGTGCCTTTTCTTCTCCCGGTTGCCGCAGGTAGTTTCGTTTACATCGCGAGCTCTGACTTGATTCCGGAATTGCACAAGGAACCCGACTTCGGCAAAGCCATGCGCTCGTTCGTTTTCTTCGTCTTAGGCCTTGTTTTCATGTACGCCTTCAAGCTGTTTTTCGCGTAACAACTTTTTTATTCGGGCGTTTCGTTTTCCATCTTGAAATGAAGAACCGCACGCTTGCGACTTTCTCGCTGTTCATCGGCCTAGTCGCGGTCTTGTACTTTCTCGCGTTGTTTCTAGATGACTTGAACGTTAACATCCCTAGTACAGACGAATTGAAGGCGCAGATTCCGGCTGTTGAAGCGCCGAACGTGTTCGACGCAGGCGGAACCGCGTGCGAGGACCGCGGCGGTTATTGCTACTGGAGCTGCACGCGCTTTGGCACTGCGCCCGCGGATGGTGCTTTCGGTTGCGAAGCGAGTGAGTACTGCTGCCTGCCGTCTTAATCGTGTTTCTTTGGCGATGCAGCACCTTTCTTTTCGAAAGAAAGGGGCTGCAAGTGAGTACTGCTGTTTGCCCTCGTGAAGGTTTATTTAATCCGCTGTCAACTATTTCTTCCGGTGGGTTTAGGGAATGGCTGAAGTCAACGAACAGCTTATAGCGAAGTATCCGTTTTTATCGCAGGCAAAGAATTTGCTGGAAGACACCGAGAACGTGGGCTACCAGGAAATCGAGAATGCGGTAAGCAATACCGCCGCATTCATCCGCCAGCCCACTGTTCTCCCGCCGATGGACGCGAAAACAGAAGTCAAGCGCTTGGCGCTCAGTAGGTTGTTGTTGACCGCACTAGGGAACCCCGTTGCTTCCAGAAAATTCGCTTCGAATTACGGTAAATTGCTGAAGAAACGACTGCGCGATGAAGACGATAAGGTTTTGCAGTCAGTTGCGGGCGATTTTCTTCCTACGCTCGTGGAATCGAGCGGGGGTTACGCTGTTTCATTACTCGATTTTTTAAACAAGGGCGGCGAGCTCAAGGAAGCTGAACTCGATAAAGGAATCGTTTACTTGAATCGCGATGACTTGGTTGCGCTTGTGGTCAAGGCCGTTGAAGCAAAGCTCTCGTCGTTTGCTTCGCGCAAGAAAATTCCCAAGGAATTCGCGGAAGCGGCCGAGGAATTGCGCGAACGCATGCCGATTATTGCCGCGCGGTCTAATTTCAAAGGCAAGTACTTGCAGCTTCCGTGCATTAAATTCATTTTACAAGGACTGCCTGAGGGAAAAAGGTTTTACGGAGGCATGACTCTCGCGATTGCTTGCTTGAAAGACGGGTTAAGCAAAGAGCAAGCCGAAGTAGTGATGCAAGACTTCGTTAATGCCAATCAACAATCCACTCACGAGTACTCGCTGCGCGAGGCAGTGTCGGCGCTCGACTGGGTTTACAAACGCGGTTCAATCGGGTTCAGTTGTAAAGTCACTCAATCGAATGGTTTAGGCGGGGATTACTGCTTGACGGATTGCGTTTTCAAAAAGAGGAGTGGAAAGTGAAAGGAACCGGCTTGCCTTTTGAAATAGAGACTTTCGTGCGCGATAAATTCCGCGCGTTTTACTCGGAGAACGGAGTGGCTCCGCCCAATCGGCTGGATGCGCGCGAATTCGGTTTCGGAATCAAGGACAAGATCGATTACCGGCACCGCGCGTTCAAGACCGAGAAAGAGCTGAAGGAATTCATGGTCAAGGAAGCGCCGTTGTTCGCTTCGTATTCAACCGCTTACTACGAACTCCCGGAAATTACTCCGATGAGCAAGAAGAATTGGCTCGGCGCTGATTTGGTTTTTGATTTGGATGCGGCGTCGAACAAGCAAGGGCACGAGCACAACCCGTTGTTGTGCGAGCACTGCTTGAACGCGGTGCGCGAGGACGCACTGCGTTTGAAAGAGGAATTCCTGCAAAAGGATTTCGGCTTCAAGGCAAGCGAAATCACGGTTGTTTTCTCGGGCCAGAAAGGATACCACTTGCACGTGAAGCGCGAGGACGTGCGCGGCTTGTCGTCGGACCAGAGGAAGCAATTGCTTGCTTTTGTCAAAGGCCCGGCTTCTGTTGAGGAGTTGTTGAGCAAGAGGAAGGAGACTGGGTTGAAGGCGCCGGTGCTGCGCGGTCCGGATGCAAAGTCCAAGGGCTGGCGCGGAAAGTTTTACCGCGTTGCGCGCGACTTCATTTCAATTGCAGGCGAAGAGGAATTAAAGCAAGCGGGTTTGCGCAACCCCAAGCGTCAGCAATTGCTTGAAAGCAAGGATGAAGCGCTGGACTTGCTTGCCGACGGGAACTGGGATTTCCTGCGCGGCTTGGAGGTTTTTTGGGAACGGTTGTTTCAAGAGCGGTTGTCGGTCAAGGCGCTGCAAGTGGATGCGGCTGTTACCTTTGACACCGCACGGTTGATTCGCTTGCCGGGTTCGCTGCACGGCGGAACCGGTTTTGTTGCGAAAATCGTTGAGAAAATCGCCGAGTTCGAGCCGTGGAACGAGGCAATCGCGTTTGAGGGAAATGATGTTATTAAGGTTGTTGCGGACAATGATTATGCGTTTGACTTGGCTGGCGAGTCTTTCAAGGTGGAGAAGGAAAAGCCGGTTGAATTAAAGCAAGCGGCTGCGTTGTTTTTGCTTTGCAAAGGCAAGGCGCGGCTGGCGTGAGGGTTGCGTTCAGTGGTTGAAATAAGTTTTAACGAATTAAGGAAAGTCCAGTTGCAGGAGCGCAAGCTCGGCGCACTAACGCGTCTCGAGGAAAGCTTTTACGATGATTACAAGCGGTTCGTTGAGAATTTGAAGAAAGAGGCTGCGAATGGCGGCATGGATTCCATCCGCGCGCTCGAGAACTCGGTTTCAGTTCTGGAAAGCATTGTAGAGCTCAGGCAGCAGAAGATTCTGCTCAAGTCGCTCAAGGACTTGCGTTCCGGGAACGTGAACAGCGACGGGCTCGCTAGAGAGGAAAAAGAGTTATATACGCAGCTAATCAGATTATTAAACGACGCCGGCAAGCAATTGCTTGACGGGGTCAAGAGGGAGGCGCCTGCGGTGAAAAAGCCGTCCGGCGTGGTTTCGCTCAAGATTACAGCTGCTTTGCCCCAGTTTGTGGGGCCTGATGCTCAGACTTACGGTCCTTTTACCCAAGGGCAAGTCATTGAGGTGGCTAAGGCGCCTGCGGATTTGCTGGTGAAGCGCAAGGTTGCTGTTGTTTTAAACGACGGGTGAAGAAAAATGATTGTTCCGAAAACTAAGAAAACGTACTGCCCGACGTGCAGGAAGCACACGGAGCACAAAGTCAAGGTTACTACCACTAAGATTAAGCCGGGCAGGAAGAGTGCGTGGGGATCGCGAAGGCACGCGAGAAAACTCAAGGGCATTCACGGCAAAGTCAAAGGCAAGGCGAAAGTCAAGAAGCAAGGCATTCGCAACAAAATAATGCTTACGTGCGGCGTGTGCAAGAAGAAGCACGAGCGCACGATTACCGGCCGCATGAAGAAAAAAGCCGAGGTAGCGAAGTAAGGGTGATTTTTAATGAGCAAATTCTTGAGAGTGCAGTGCGATTGCGGCGAGGACGCGGTAGTGTTCGGCGACTCCAAGCAAAAGCGCAACTGCGACAAGTGCGGCGCAACGCTCGTCGAGCCAACAGGCGGACGGGCTAAAGTCAACTGCCGCATTTTAGAGGTATTGTCTTAATGACTCCAGAACTCGATGAATTCGTCGTAGCAAAAGTCCAGAAAATCCTGCCGTTCGGCGCAATCCTGGCTTTGGAAGAGTACGGTGGCGTCGAGGCATTTGTTCACATCAGCGAAGTGTCGAGCGGCTGGGTTCGCAACATTCGCGAGCACTTGAAGGAAGGGCAAGTCGTTGTCGCTAAAGTAATCCGCATAGAGCCGGAAAAGCGCCAGATCGACGTGAGCGTCAAGAGAGTCAGCGAAGTCGAGCGCAAACGCAAGCTTTTGCAAAACAAGAGCGAGAAAAGAGCGCTTAAGTTGCTGGAGTTGGCTTCCAAGAAAGCAGGCAAGCCTTTGGTTGAAGCCCAGCGCACTATTGTTCCTGCTTTAACCGAGGAATTCGGGGATTTATTCACTGCTTTTGAGAAAATATCCGGGGGCGCGAAGCCGAAGGCGAAAATCCCGAAAATCTGGATTGACGTCTTGACCGAGATCGCGAAAAAGGAAATCAAGCCGAAAGTAGTTAACATTCGCGCGAACATTTCACTCAAGAGCTTTGAAGGCGATGGAGTCAAGCGCGTCAAGAGCGTTGCCTTGCTTGTTTCTAAAACAAAAGAGGCGTCTATTCATTATCTCGGCGCGCCCAATTATTACGTTGAAGTAGAAGCCAGGGACTACAAGAAAGCGGAGAAGATTCTTGCGTCAATAGACTCCGATCTCGCCAAGGCGGCTGAGGAAAACAAGGTCGTTTACTCTTTAACGAGGCCGAAGTGATTTCGTGCAGCGTTGCTTGAAATGCGGGGCATACACTCTTAAAGAAAAGTGCAGTAAATGCAGTTGCAACACCGCGAATCCGCATCCCGCGAAGTACTCGCACGACGATAAATACGCCGCTTACCGGCGCAAGGCAAAGGGATTGACTTGAAGGAAAAAATAACGTTTTCGGAATCATTCATTTTAATGAAAAAAAAGCCGGGCAAGCTCAGAAACCCGTTGCTGCTAGTGGGCCTCCCGGGAATAGGGCTCGTCAGCAAGCTCGCAGTAGACCACTTGGTCAAGTCGCGTAAAGCCGAATTGTTTGCCTTGCTTTACTCTCCGCATTTCCCGAACCAAGTGCTTGCATTGAAATCCGGCAACCTGAAGGCGTTTTCTCTCTCGTTTTACAAGGCGAAACTAAAGAATCGCGATTTGATTCTCGTGCGCGGCGTCTTGCAGCCGTTAACAGTCGAAGGCCAGTACGAGGTAGCCGCGAAAATACTCGAGTTCTTCAAGTCAATGGGCGGCAAGGAAGTACTTGCTATGGCGGGTTACGCGATTCACAAGAAGACGGACAAGCCGTCGATTTATTGTTCGAGCACGAACAAGCAAATGCTTTCCGCATTGATTAAAAACGGCGCCAAGAAAAACGATAGAATCGTGCCGGTAGTTGGCATGGCTGGCTTGCTTCCCGCTTTATCCAAGTTATTCGACTTGAAAGGCGCTTGCCTTTTGGTTGAAACGCACGGCGCTGCATTGGACGCAAACGGTGCCCAGCACTTGCTCGAGTTCATAGGCAAGTTGTTGAAGGAGAAGATGGACGTTAAGGACTTGAGCAAGCGCGCGAAGAAAACGCAGGAAGTGCTTGAGAAAATAGAGGCCCAGGCGCGTTTGGAGGAAAACCGCGCTCTCGCGGCTTCAGGCCTCCCGGTGCAAAAAGACCTCACGTACATTCACTAGTTTTCAAAGCTCTTTTAATTCCCGACA
>JAZDMM010000064.1:0-4078 GCA_043800965.1 Microcaldota archaeon
CGACTCCACTAAAGACATCGTGCGCGAAATGATGCGCGGTGAAAATAGGCTTAAGTTGCTGGCGTTTGAGCGGCGTCAGGGTAAAGGAGGCGCGCTCGCCCTTGCTTTTCCGTACGCCAAAGGAGACGTGTTGATTTACGATGCTGACGGCGCAACTCCTGTTGGCGAGACCAGCAAAGTAATCGAGGCAGCGCGTTATTCCGACGTTGTAATCGGCTCGCGCTATTGCCTGGGTTCCCGCGTTTTCGGGCTGTCGAAAAAAAGGCGTTTTGCAGCGCGCTTCTTTAATTTGCTCGTGCGCTTTTTGTTCGGATTAAGCGTTTGTGATACCCAGTGCGGCTTTAAGCTGGTTAAGAAGAAAGCGGTTGGTATTCTTGCTCCCCTGCTGACAGCGCGCGGCTTTGTCTGGGACGTTGAATTGCTGTGGCAGGCTAAGCGCCATGGCTTAAAAATTAAGGAAGTCGGCGTTGAGTGGCACCACTGCAAAGGCGGGCCGCTTGAATCTGGTGGGGTTGTTAAAACCGCTTTCAAAATGATGCGCGGCTTGCTAGTGCTTCGCTTTTCGCACAGAAAGCCAGTACGCGAGAGCGGAGAACGCGGCGAGTATTACGACAACATTCAGAAAGCTGAACGGAATCCCGAGAAACAGGTTCGCAACAGCAAGCAGCGCAGCCGGGGCAATAACCGCGTAAAAAAGCGTTAGCGTAATGCGTTCAATCGCGTCTTGTTTTCGGCGGCTGAGCGCTTGGTTAGCGAAATAACCCGTTGCAGCCAGTAACGCAACTGCCAAAATCCCTTGAAGCGCTTCAACAACCATTTTATTCATTGCTTGCCCGAGGTTTATTTGTTTTATTGTTCGGTGCATTTTCGATTGGATTCTTTTGACGTTGTGGTGGTTGGCGCTAGTGCAGTTGGCGGAGTTGCGGCGCGGGAGATCGCGGGCCGCGATTTGAGCGTTGCTTTGGTTGAAGAGCACACGAAGCCCGGTAAATTCGGCAAGTGCACCGCAATCGTTTCCGCGTCCGGACTAAAGGAAACGGGAGTGCGTTTTCAAGATAGTGTTTTGAACGAAGTCAAGGGCGCGTTGATTGCCAGCGGAAACACGGAACTCGAGCTTCGTTCTCCCGATACAAAAGCGTTCGTGCTCGACAGGCAGGCGTTTGACGAGCAGAGCGTTGAGCAGGCGGTTTCAGCTGGCGCGCAACTGTTTTTGAACTCGCGTTTGAAGCAAGTTCGCATAGTGAACGGGCTTTTTGAGTCAAAAGCGGGTAAGAATTACTTCGAGTCGCGGTTTTTAGTTGGTGCGGACGGAGCCGCGTCAACTGTTGCGCGCGAGTTCGGTTTCCCTTCCTTCAAGAGGGTAGTGGTCGGCTGGCAAACCGAGGTTTCCGGCAAAGTGCCGTATCCGGATCTCGCCGAAGTGTTTTTGGAGCCGGAATTCAAGGGTTTTTTCGGCTGGCGGGTTCCGTTGTCCGGTAACCGCGCGCGAATCGGGTTTTGCGTTTCGAAAAAAGGCGATTTTGCTTCAGCCAAGCGCAAACTGTTCAAGCTTACCGGCGCTTCGGCTATTGGCTCAAACGAATTCACTCATGTTATTCCTGTTTCGGTTCGCGCTTCTACTTCGAAAAACAATGTCTTTCTGGTTGGCGATGCAGCCGGCCAAGTCAAGGCCACTACCGGCGGAGGAATAGTTTTCGGCAGCCGTTGCGCTAGGGTTTTAGCGGATTGCCTTGTTTCCGGCAGCGATTACGATACTGCTTGGCGCTCGAAGTACGGCGATGGGCTCAAGTTTCACGGCTTGGTTAGAAAAGCGTACGACGTGCTTCCGTCTGGAGGCGCTGCGCTTGCATTAAAAGCGTTTAATTCATTCGGAAAAGGGTTTTTGCTTGATTTCGCGGACATGGACGACTTGGTGAAGGTAAAAAGATAAAAGCGGGGAAGTGCTTCAATTATTCTTCTGTTGTTGAGTGATTTATTTGTCTAAACCGATTTTGTTTGATTTAACTCCTGTTTTGCGCTTGCCCGTTGACAAAAGCGTTTGGAAGAAAATGGACGGCGGTTCAGTAGGCAAGCCCGGGGTTTACTGGTGGACGCTTGACTTAAGCCACTTTTTCTTTAAGGAAGGCGAGCCGTACCACGGAGTTTCCCACGGCGAGTTTTTGAGCTGCGGCGACGAGATAGTGCTTAACCTGGCGTTAGACAACCAAAAGAACGCAAACGGAGTTTACAGCATGAGCTTTACCGAAACGGGCTTTTCTTTCCTAACCAACAACAACCAGAAGACGGGCGAGGATTTGAAAGTGCTTAGGGCAGCGTTAGAGCTCTCGTCGCATTTGCCGGATCCGTCGATTAAAACCCCGGTTCAAAGCGCGTTGGTTTCCCAGCTTCAGCGCACTGCAGTTAAAGCCGAAAAGCTTTGGGACAGAGTCTAGTTTTTTTACTTGCCGAAGCGCCGGTCTTCGCTTTCGTAGAATTTGATTGCGTTATTGTAGTCGCGCCGGGTTATTTCAGGCCACAGTTTTTTCGAGAAGTAGATCTCCGAATAAACGCTTTGCCACGGCATCAATCCGCTTAGGCGGTGCGCGTCGCCGGTTCTGAAAATCAAGTCCGGGGTTTCATTCAAGTACAAGTATCTTTCAAAGGCGTTTTCCGTTAGTGCTGCGGAGTCCATTGCCCCGTTTTTGTAGTCTTCGCCTATCAGCCTAGCGGCGTTGAGCAGCTCGTCGCGGCCGCTGTACGCGAGTCCGACGTTAAGGAAGTAAGCGTCGTTTTCAACAGTGTCTTCCTCGATTTGAGCCATCTCTCGCGTTATGTTTTTCGGGAGTAGTTTCCGGTTGCCGAAGAAACGGACTTTAGTCCCGGAATCAACCAATTCCGTCAAATAGCTTTTTTGGTTCATTTGGCGCGAGAGCAGGCGGAACAGTACGCTTAACTCGGTTTTCGAGCGCTTTCGGAAATTGTCTATTGACAGCGCCCACATGGTGAGCGAGGAAACTCCGGCATCGCGCGTCCATTCGGCGGCTTCCCGCATTTTTTCAAAGCCCTGCCAGTACGCGTTTTGCAGGCTCAACCCGTTTTTCTTTGCGAACCTGCGGTTGCCGTCGGGAATTATGGCTATGGACCGCGGGAGAGGCATGTGAAATCATTTCAGCTTGCTTCTTTTTAAAATGTGTTTTTCACTATGGCTGGGTTAGAATGTAATCAAACTCGAGCTTAGTGGTAACCGTTCCTTCCTCCGATGTCGCGGTTTCAGTTCCCTTGAGCCGGCTTCCGTCGAAGTACTTGTCCATATCCAGCTCGATGAAAGTATCGTCGGTAAAGAAAATGAGGCAATCATTTTTTTCGGTGTCCTGCATTGCACTGCTACTTAGCCCCGGAAACTCAGTTACCGAGTTTACGCTGTATGAAACCCAGTCCGGGTTTTGCGCGTCCGGGCGTGTTACAAACCTGATTTCATTGTCTTCGTAATCGAACCGGATTCTGGAGGGGGCGTCAGCCAAGTCGGAGTAAGTTTCGGTTGTTGACCCGCCGCCAGTGCGCGTCATGTGCGTTATTCCGTATTCGCCGAAGTCCAGCACAGAGCTTTCGGTGTAGGTGCAAGTCATGCTTCGCGACTTTATCTTGTAATCGCCGCCGTACTCGTCTTCGTAGTATTCCAGAACGTCGTGGGACGTTAATGTTCCGGTAATGCTTTTCACCACTCCCGCGTTCGCGTTCATGGTTATTCTGGTGGTTCCGCTTATTTCAAACGGGCACTCGCCGGTAGTATCGATTTTATAATCCATTGTTTTTGCCGCATCGAGATCCGAGTTAGAATAAACCACAACTATTTCTTTTACTTTCTCGCTCGGCCGGTCCATGCAAAATACTTTTTCCTCTAGCGGGCTCCAGTATTCTTCAGTCCAGATGTCCCCGATTTTAATTAACGCACGTCTTTGCTGCGCTTTGTTGTCCTTGTCCGGGAACGTGAATTTGATTTTCCTGATGTCCGGGTTATCGATGCCGAGCACGTGATAGCTTGCGGCTCCTTGTTTCATACTAAAACGCATGGTATACTCGGTGGTTTGATCGAGCTTGC
>JAZDMM010000067.1:0-2489 GCA_043800965.1 Microcaldota archaeon
CGGCAGTTTTTCGTTTGCGGTTATAACCTCGATTCTCATGCTTTTCTATTTTAGCGCTTCGTCTTGAAAAGCTTTGCTGGTCTTATCGCTCCAGAAAGACGGGAGTCCGGCTGAAGCAAAGCCGGAGTATTCATCGGAATAAACAAAGAAAACGTCTTTCCCGGAGTGCTTTTTGAAGCCGGACCCGGTTTTTTCATAAACTTCGTTGATTTTCTTGCGCTCGAAATCCTTTTGCATCAGCGAAGGCCGTTTGAGCAGCATGTAATCCGCTTGCCTTAATGTGTTCACTTCCAAATTCGCGGAATTCTGGGAAATAAACAACACGCTCAAGTCCTTGTGCCGTGAAATAAACAGCAATTCCGACAGCAATTTGTTAGCGGAACTCATGGAACTCCGGGAACTAAACGAAATCCCGCCTTCGTCAACAAGCAAAAACGAGCCGTTCCCGACTTTGCTCAAGTCCGTTGCCTTGACCGGGTCAATCCAGGAGGGCAGAGTGCTTTCCTTGAAGCCTATTGCAGCGGTTTTCCTCTTTAGAAAAGCGGCGTTCTCGAGAATCCTCATTCCTAACGCGCTTTTTCCGGAGCCGCGCGCCCCGATTATTACGCCAATAGTGCTTTTCTGGTTGTAAACAAAATCCTCGAATTCCTTTAACTCGCCTTCGAAAGATTCCACTTCCGTAAAACGGCTGAAGACGGGCGCTTTTGTTCCCGCTTGCACGCGCGCACGCTTGACCGCTGAAACGGTTTTGCCGGCAGTCCACTTCGCGCCCTTCCACAAGGCTCCGCCTACTGCTTTGACTCCGAATAACGCGGCTTTGCCAACGCCTTCCCCTGCGCGGCGCGCCAAACCTTTTTTCTTGGCCATAAACATCACGGGTAAGCGCGGTTGATCACGCGCGGGAAAGGAATCGCGTCGCGAATGTGCTCGAGCCCGCAAATCCAGCGCACGAGGCGTTCTGTGCCCAAGCCGAAGCCGCTGTGCTGCACGCTTCCATAACGGCGCAAGTCCAAGTACCACTCGTACGCCTTCAAGTCCGCTTTTTCTTTCTTCAACTTCCTAATCAAAACGTTCACGTCGGTTTCGCGCTCGCTCCCGCCGACTATTTCCCCGAATCCCTTGGGCGCGAGAATGTCAACCGCGTTAACCGTTTCCCCGTCCTCGTTTTCCTTCATGTAAAACGCCTTGGCGTCCTTCGGGAAATTAGTGATAATCAACGGCTTTTCCAAGTCAGCAGTAAGCAGTTCCTCGTCTTCGGTTCCGAAGTCGTCGCCCCACTTGAGCTTTCGTCCTTTCTTGTTCAGCTTTTCAAGAGCTTGCTTGTACGTGACTCGCGGAAACGCGGGCTTGACTTTAAGCAAGTCCTTGTAATCACGGCCGAGCACCTCGAGCTCTTTCTTTCTCTCGACCGCCACTTTGTTGCAAACAAAAGAAATCATTTCCTCTAGGAAAACGAGCAGCTCTTCAAAAGTCTGGTGCGCTTCCTCGCCTTCAACGTGCCAGTACTCAGCCAGGTGCTTTAGCGTCCGGCTTTTTTCCGCGCGAAACGACGGCGTTATGCCGTACACTTTCTCGAGCGAGTAAATCAATGCCTCCAAGTGCATTTGCGCGCTCTGGCTCAAATAAGCTTTTTTACCGAAGTAATCGAAACCGAATAAAGTGGACCCGCCTTCGCACGCGCTGCTTTGAATAACCGGCGGCGTAGTCTCCCAATAACCCTTGCTTTTGAAGAACTCGCGGAATCCCTCGAGAACCGTTGCCTTGATTTTCATTACAGCAGTCAACTCGCGCGACCGCAGCCACAAGTGCCTTACGTCCAACAGGAATTCAGTGCTCTTGTCTTTCGAAATCGGAAAGATTTCGCTGAAATGCAAAACATCGAACTCGGTTGCCTGCAATTCCCAGCCGCCGGGCGCGCGCTCGTCTTTCTTTACCTTGCCTTTCACAATCACTGCCGACTCTACGAGCGCTTTAGTGCAGTCTTCAAAGTGCTTTTCGTGAACCGCGTTCTTCTTTACCGTGGTTTGAATTTGGCCCGTGGAATCGCGGATTACGACAAACGCAACTCCGCCGCTTGAACGCGTGCGGTGAATCCAGCCGCGGACGGTTACGTCATCGCCTTCCTTTTCCTTGCCTTCTAGAACCGCTTCAATGGGCGTGATTTTAGCCATGATACACTAAACGCAAGAAGTATTATTTAATTGCGTGTTCAGCGAAGCAGTAACAGGCTCACGCCTGCTGCGAAAGCGCCCGCCAACAGCATTTTGATTCCGTAAGAAATTTTGTTCTCGTTGGAAATCTTGCCTAGGAACGCGCCCAAACCGAACAATGCGAGTCCAGCCAAAACAAAAGCAGCAGCGAATGCGGTTTCAACAACCAGCAATCCAGCATTAGCAAGAAAGAACGGCGATACTATTACCAGCGCAGTCAACAACGGCGCTCCTCCGTCGACAAAAGCAACGCTGTACGCCGCGACCTTGCCAGCTTCC
>JAZDMM010000123.1:0-5838 GCA_043800965.1 Microcaldota archaeon
CTTCGACCACTTGAAAGTCGGAATTGCAGTTGTTGTGCAACGCATGGTAGAAAGCGAAAAGAGCGGAGTAATGTTTTCCATCGACCCGGTAAACAACGACTCCTCCAAAATCGTCATTGAAGGAGGATTGGGCTTGGGAGAAGCAGTTGTAAGCGGAGCAATTACTCCAGACAGATACGTTGTTGACAAGAGTTCGCTTATCATCTCCGAAAAGCAGGTCAATGAGCAGGACCGCATGATCATCAAGGTTGGGGCTGAAAACAAGTGGGTGGAAATCGATGAAGACAAGCGCTCCAGCCAGAAGTTGAATGAAACCGAGATTCTTGCATTGGCGCGCTACGGACGCGAAATAGAAGAACATTACGGCTCACCCCAGGACATGGAGTGGGCAATCGAAGGCGACCGCGTCTACATAGTGCAATCGCGGGCAGTTACAACAATGAAGAAAGTTGAGGCAGAACGAAGGCAACTCGGCGTGTCGATTAATCCCATTAACTCAAGCAATGCAGGCGGTGAAAAAATGCAGAACAATGAAGCAAGCAAGCCAACACTATTTGCTCCACCCCAATCAAACGCTCTACAATCAAGTCCGTTAGCCAAGCTTGCTTCAGTAAGCGCGGACAATGCCAAAGTGCTTCTTCAAGGAAGGGGGGCTTCGCCAGGAATTGCTTCAGGAGTTGTACGCCTTGTAAGCGACTTGAAAGAGCTCTATAAGGTAAAGCAGGGCGACATCATGGTAACACAGATGACTACTCCTGACTTTGTTCCTGCAATGAAGAGAGCAGCAGGAATTGTCACCGACGAGGGCGGAAGCACTTGCCACGCAGCAATCGTTTCACGCGAATTGGGAATTCCCTGCATTGTCGGAACGCGCAAGGCAACTGCAATGCTCGAGGAAGGGGAATCGGTTACGGTTGATGCAGTGCACGGCGTTGTTTATGCGGGCAAAGTCGAACTGCAGTCGCCAAAGCAAACCGAGCAGGCAGCTGCAAAAGCAATTTCTGCGGCACTTGGAGGCGGCAGCGGAAAAATAGTTACTGGAACAAAAATCTACGTAAATGTTGCAGAGCCCGAATTGGCTGAAAAGATTGCAAACGAGAACGTTGACGGAATCGGCTTGCTTCGCGCCGAGTTCATGATTGCAGGAATAGGCAAGCACCCCAAATGGCTTTTGAAGGAAGGAAGAGGAGGAGAATTTGTTGATGCGATTGCAAAGAGTTTGCGCAAGGCCTGCGCCGCATTCGGCAACAGGCCGGTTATTTACCGTGCAACCGATTTCAAGACAAACGAGTACAAAAACTTGGAGGGCGGCGCCGAATTCGAGCCGCACGAGGAAAATCCAATGATTGGCTTCCGCGGCTGCTTCCGCTACATGAAGGACCCCGAAGTGTTCAACCTCGAACTGGAGGCAATAAAGCGGGTTCGCGAGCAATACGGAATGAAGAACCTATGGCTCATGATTCCCATGGTGCGCACAGTACGCGAATTCAAGATAGTCAAGCAATTGGTGGAAGAAGCAGGCCTGCACAAGAGCTATGACTTCAAGCTCGGCATAATGTGCGAAGTGCCGTCAACCGTTATTTTAATCGAGGAGTTCTGCAAGGAAGGCGTTGACTTCGTTTCAATCGGAAGCAACGACTTGACGCAGTTGACTCTCGGAATCGACCGGAATAATTCGATCGTTGCAGAGGAGTTCGACGAGCGCGACGAAGCCGTTATCCGCAGCATGGATAAAGTGATTAGGACGTGCAGGAAGTACGGCGTGAAGTCGTCGATTTGCGGCCAGGCGCCGAGCGTGCACGAGGAAATAACCGAGATGCTGGTGCGCGCGGGAATCGACGCAATCAGCGTGAATGTGGACGTTATCGAGAAAACGCGCGCGTTGGTCGCGCAAGTCGAGCGGAAGATTTTGTTAGAGCAGACGCGCGTTTAGGAAACGACCGTTCCCTTAACCGAATCCAAGCCGGTAAAGTTTCGCTTGCATGCGAACACCAACGGTATTTTACTACGGGCAGCGAGCTTGGCTGCGACGAGGTCGAAAACGAAATTGGTTCTAGCCCGACGGTCGTCGCTCTTGATTGCGAGCTCAACGAGTTGTTCGTGAGTCATTTCGTCAAAACGCTTGGCTCCCGGGTTTTTCTTCGGGTCGCTGTCGTAAATGCCGTCAACGTTGCTGACGTTAACCAAGCGATCGGCGCAAATTGCTTCAGCGAATAAAACGGAAACCGAGTCAGTCGTGAGCCCGGGATGCATTCCGCCGGATACGACTATTTTCCCGGCTTTAAGCAAAGGCAGTGCCTCGTCAATGTTGGTCACCACCCCCGCGCCTGCAGAACCGAGTTCGGCCAACACCAAATCCGCGTTCTCGCGCGTGGCTTCAATCGCGGCTTTATCCGCATAGTAATCGCTTAACCCGTTGGCACGCGCTTCATCCGCTTTTTTGCCGGATAAGGAACCGCCGCCGACTACGACAACCAGTTGATTGCCTTTCGACGCGTATTCCTTGAAGGCGGTGCAAGCGGTTTTAATGAAGCGCTTGTCGAGCTTGCCTTCGGAGTAAAGAGTAGACCCGCCTAGTGAAACAATCGTTTTCTGCATTTTAACGCGCCTCTAAATAGCTTTAATAGTTTTGATTTCTTGCTTATTATAATTGCTTCCGTCAGCGGAGAAGGTGTTTGATTTTGAGAAATGTTGAAAAAAGCGTTCAGTTCATTATTCGCGATTTGGATAAGAAAGAGCAGCACCTGGAGAAAATACTGCGCTTGCAGCGCGAGGTTGTCAGGGATTGCGCGTTCGTAATCAAGGAACTGCACGCCGGAGCGTTCGGGGAGGCGGACAAGCTGATGAAGGCGGTTGAGAAAAAACACAAGCAGTTGCGCGAGGGCGAGAAAGGCTTTGAGCGGGTTGCGTTCATCGCGCACCAGGAGTTCGTTGAAGCAAAGTGTTTGCAAGCCGTATTGAACGGCAAACCGGTTCCCGGCTACACCGAACTGCACGTGGATTACCTGGCTTGGCTTACTGGCTTGAGCGATTCCGTCGGCGAATTAAGGCGCTCGATGCAAGTCGCGTTAAGGCACGGGAAAAAAGACGAGGCCGAGAGATTGTTCGAGTACATGGAAGGGATTTACGATAATTTGGTTGCGATTAAATACAGCGGATCCATAGTCGGCTCGCTCAAGCAAAAGCAAGACATGGTGCGCGGGCAAGTCGAGCGCGCGCGAAGCGAGTTACTGGGTTGAAAATATGCTAGACATTAAGAAATTGCGCGAGGACGCGACCGCCGCTAGAGAGAGCTTGAAAAAGCGCGGCAACCCGGAGGCAGCGAGAATGCTCGAGGGATTAATCGAGAGCGACGCGGAATTCCGAAAGCAGCTGCAAGTAGTGGAGGAATTGCGCGCGCAAAGAAACAAGGTCACGCACGAAATCAAGATGCTGAAAAAGCAGGGCGCTGACGACTCCGAGGCCTTGAGGCGTGCGAAGGAAATCCCCGGGAAAATAAAGGAAGCCGAGGAAAAAGCTAAAGCAGCTCAAGTCAAGGCGCGTTATTTCGTAATGCGGGTTCCGAATGTGCTGGACGAGAGCGTTCCAATTGGCGCAAGCGACGAGGACAACGTTGTCGAACGCAAGTGGGGCGAGGTAAAACACCGGAAGTTCGAATTAAAGCCGCACGGCGAATTAATGGAGGAACTCGGAATCGGGGACTTCAAGCGCGCGGCCAAGACGAGCGGCGCCGGATTTGTTTTTGTTAAAGGCGCTTTAGCGCTGATGGACTTGGCATTACAGCGCTTTGCAATCGATTCCCTCTTGAAAAAAGGCTTTGAATTGGTTGAGCCGCCGTTGATGATGCGGCGCGAGATTTACGAAGGCGTTACCGACCTCGCTGATTTCGAGAGCGTGATGTACAAAATAGACGGAGAGGACTCGTACTTGACTGCAACCAGCGAGCACCCTTTGATGGGAATGTATTACGACGAGATTCTCGAGCGCGAACAACTGCCTTTGAAATTATGCGGAGCCAGTGTTAATTTCAGGCGCGAAATCGGAGCCCACGGAATCGATACTAAAGGATTATTCCGCATGCACCAATTCAACAAAATCGAGCAAGTAGTGTTGTGCGAGCCAAAGGACTCGGCGGAATGGTTCGATAAACTGGTTGAGAATTGCGAGGAATTGTTTCAACAGCTTGAAATTCCTTATCGCGTGGTTAGCGTTTGCACCGGCGACATCGGCACTGTTGCGGCGAAGAAACAAGACGTGGAAGCGTGGATGCCACGCGAGGAAAAATACAAGGAAGTAGGGTCAATCAGCAATTGCACGGATTACCAGGCAAACCGGTTGAAGATTCGCTATAGGAAAACGTTCGACGACAAGGAAGCGGTGCACTCGCTTAATGGAACCGCGATTGCAACGAGCCGCGCCATGCGCGCGATTCTAGAGAATTACCAGAATACAGATGGTTCGGTTACTGTTCCCGAAGCCCTTAGGGACTACATGGGCGGAATCGAGAAAATCAGCAGATGATTAAATGCCGGTTTTAACTGCGTTGCCTGAAAGAAAAGAGCTTGAAACCGTTGCTTCGACTGCCGCCAAAAAAACGGGAAACGTTTTAGAGGCGTTCAGGACACACAAAGCCGTGCGTGAAGGCAAGCAAAAAAAACCGTTAATCGGCTATAACAAGGAAAAAACCGCTCTCGCCGAAGCCGGCTTGGGGATAACGGTTTTGCGCAAGATTCACGAACAGCGCGGAATCCCGGAGTTCAAGGAACTCGACCCGAAAAACGAGGAAATTAAAGCGGAAGTATTCGAATCGCTTGAAGGCATTTTCGGCCATGAAAAAGCTGGGCAATTGCTCGAACGCGAATTAACTTGGCTGCCTGCTTTCGATGTTTTAATAGCCGGAGTGAAGGCGGGAAAGAAAAATGCCGCGAGCCTTGTTTCGGATTATAAAACCGCGCTGTACATCGCGCGGGAAGCAAGGAAAAAAGCGCCCGTGCTTTTGGCGGAGTCCGAAGAACTTGATAAAAAGGACTTTCTAGGCTACGATGACCGGCAGAGAAAAGAAGCCCTAGACCGCGAACTCTCCGTGGTAAGCCGTAACATCGAAAAGCTTGAGGCAAAAGGAAGGGGATTCTACGAGGATGACAGGGAAACCGCTGCGCGACTTTTCTACGAGCTGGCGGGATACGAGCACGAAAGAAAACCAACGCCGGCCAGCGCGCAAAAAATGTTAGGCTTATTACAGGGGCTTTCGCAAGAGCACGGCGCTAAGTCAAAAGCCCATGAGGTCAGGTTGGGCTGCGCCCACCATGAAGTTGCAAAAGTACATATCACGCAAGGACACATCGATGAAAAAAGGGCTAACGAATTAATGACGAAATGGAAAAGAGATGAAGCCCACCCTGCTTACTTGACCGCGGTGCAAAATTACGAGGCGGCGAAAACGCATCTTGAAACCGCTGAAAAACTGTTCGAGAAACACGGAGACACAAAGGCCGAAGTGGCGGCCCGGCGCGACATCGAAGGAATCGAGCATGTGCTGAGTTCATGCAAGTCAAAACTGCAGGAGCTGGCGAAGTATTTCAAAATCAAGGACGACAAACACCGGGATACGCTGCGGTAACTAGTCTTTTTCCTTGGGTTTTTCGTTTGCAGCCCCTTTTCTTTAGTAAAGCAAAAGGTGCTGCATCGCCAAAAGAAAAAAGCTAGTCCGTTTCTTTAGGCTTTTCGTATTCTTCGGCGAACTCGATTTTCGTTACTTCCGGAATGTACTGTAAAGCAAGCTGGATGAAGCGCATTTTTCTAACAACGAATTCAGCGCTCTTCACGGTCTTGGGCCCG